>CAXTNS010000348.1:1649-7327 GCA_964245465.1 uncultured Thermoanaerobaculia bacterium | reverse complement strand
GTCTTCGGCAGCGTCCACGTGGATGCGGACGAGATCGTGAAAGAGGCCATCGCGATTGGCGGCTCGGCCACGATCGACGGCGAGGTCACGCAGGACGTGGTGGCCGTCGGAGGTTCCGTCCGGATCAAGGGACGGGTCGGCGGGGAGGTCACTTCCGTGGGTAAGAGCGTCTACCTCGGTCCAAACGCCGTGGTGGAAGGGAACGTGACCAGCGTGGGCGGACGGATCTACCGCGAGCCCGGTGCCCGGATTGAAGGCGATACGTCCGACGTGGGGATCTCCCCTTGGAACCAGGGCTGGAGGGGCGACCACGACTGGAGCCCCTGGGGTCCGTGGTCCTTCTGGGGTGGCGTCTCGGACGTCATGGCAAGCCTGACGTGGCTCATCCTGATGGGGCTCCTGACCTGCCTGACCCTGGCCGTGGCGCGGCGCCCCCTGGAGCGGGTGGACCGGCAGCTCACGGCCCAGCCATGGCCTTCGGTGCTCGCGGGGGTCCTGAGCGCCATCTTCTTCTGGCCGCTGTTCCTGGTGGTGACGGTGCTGCTCGCCATCACCATCGTCGGCTGCGTCCTGTTCCTGCTCTATCCGTTCCTGTTCCTGTACCTGGTGCTGCTGATGGTCCTGGGCTACGCGACGGTGGCCTACCGCGTGGGCCGCTGGCTGGAGGTCCGCCTCAACCGCAACTTCGGCAGTCCCTACGCGGTGGCGCTGATGGGCGTGCTGGCGATCCAGATGTGGTCCGTGCTGGCGAGCCTGCTGGACATGATCCCCTTCATGGGCGTCTTCGCCTTCGTGACGGGGGCCCTGGCGTTCTTCGTCCAACTCGCCGCCTGGGTCGCGGGCTTCGGCGCCGTGGTCCTGGCCCGTTTCGGCACGGAGCCCGGCTACTGGAACCGCCAGGGCCCGCCGGTTCCGCCGCCTCCACCATACACGCCGGCCCCGTACGTGCCGCCTGCCGGGACGGAGCCTGTGGACTCGCTGCCGCTGGCCGAGCCGCGGTGGGAAGAGCCGGAGCCTTATCCGGGGACCTATCCGCCACCGCCTCCGGAGGGTGAGCCGCGGTAGGCTTTGCGAGCGGGGGTGGAGTCAAGGACGACAAGGACACCAAGGACAGCAAGGACGCGCGGTGAACGGCGCGTTGCCCGTCCTTGAGGTCCTTGGCGTCCCTGAGGTCCTTTATGCCCTTGTTGCTCCTGGGCCTCTCAACCCGGCCCCGCCAACCGCTCTGCCAGCCGCGTGAACCTTGCCCGCACCCGGCGGTTTCCGATGGCGATCCTCAGGGCCTTCTCTTCGCCCACGAGGATCGCCAGCCGCCGGGCCCGGGTCAGGGCCGTGTAGAGCAGGTTCTTCTGCAGCATGACGTAGTGCGTGGTGTGGAGCGGGATCACCACGCACGGGTACTCGCTCCCCTGGGACTTGTGGATCGTGCAGGCGTAGGCGAGGACCAGCTCGTCGAGCGAGCCGTGGTCGTAGGCGACCTCCCGGCCGTCCGTGCCGACGGTCACCACCTGATCAACTTCGTCGATGGCGTGGACCCTGCCGAGGTCGCCGTTGAAGACCTCCAGATCGTAATTGTTCCGCACCTGCATCACCTTGTCGCCCACCTTCAGGGTCTGCCCGCCGCGGGTGATCGTGGTCCCCTCCGGGTTCAGCAGCTCGCGCAGGACGGTGTTCAGGTTCTCCGTGCCGAGGGGGCCGCGGTTCATCGGCGTCAGGACCTGGATCTGATCCACCGGATTGAAGCCGAAACGGCCCGGGATGCGCTTGGCGACCAGCTCGGCGATGGTGTCCACGATCGCCTCCGGCTCCTTCCTCTCCAGGAAGAAGAAGTCGCCGTCGCTGTCCACGGATTCGAGGATCGGCATCATCCCCTGGTTCACCCGGTGGGCGTTGACCACGATCAGGCTGCGCTGGGCCTGGCGGAAGATCTCGCTCAGGCGCACCACCTCAACAGCCTCGGAGCGGATGACGTCCGCGAGCACTCTACCGGGGCCGACCGAGGGGAGCTGGTCCACGTCGCCCACGAGGATCAGGCGGCCGTGGTCCGGCACGGCCTTGAGCACGTGATGGGCGAGCACCGTGTCCAGCATGGAGGCCTCGTCCACGATCAGCAGGTCGCAGGCGAGCGGGTGCTCGCGGTTGCGGTCGAACTGCCGGGTCTGGGGATTGAATTCCAGCAGCCGGTGGAGGGTGGTGGCCTCGGCGCCGGTGGCCTCGGCGAGGCGCTTGGCCGCCCGGCCCGTGGGCGCCGCCAGCAGCACCTTCTGGCGCTTCTTCTCCAGGATCTTCACGATGCCGCGCACCAGGGTCGTCTTGCCCGTGCCGGGGCCGCCGGTGATGACCAGCACCTTGCGGGTGAGCCCGGAGCGGATGGCCTGCCGCTGCTCGCGGGCCAGCTCGATCCGCTCCTGCTTCTCGAACCAGTCGAGAGCGCGGTCGACGTCGATCTCCAAGGGGAGAGGCGGCTGGACGAGGAGGGCCTTGATCCGCGTGGCGACCCCGAGCTCCGCCGCGTGGAGCGATTTCAGGAAGACGGCCTGCTCTTCAGGATCGATGGGTTTCTCGATCACCACCTGCTCGATCTCCGCCAGAGCCGAGATCGCCTCGTCCACCCGGTCGGCCGGCACGCCGAGCAGCTTCTCCCCGTCCTCCATCAAGGTCTTCCTCGGCAGGTAGACGTGCCCCCGGTCCGAGCCCTGGCCCAGCAGGTAGAGCGTGCCGGCCTCGATACGCTGGGGCGCGTCGGGCGGGATCCCCAGGGCGGAGGCGATCTTGTCCGCCGTCTTGAAGCCGATGCCGTAGATGTCCGTGGCCAGCCGGTAGGGGTTCTCCTTGACCAGCTCGTTCGCCCGCGGACCGTAGGCCTTGTAGATCTTGATCGCGTAGTGGGTGGAGACGCCGTGCGACTGGAGGAAGACCATGACCTCCTTGATCTCCCTCTGTTCGGTCCAGGCGCGCAGGATCTCGCGGCTCCGCTTGGGGCCGATCCCCTCGACCTCGGTCAGGCGCTCCGGCCGGTTCTCGATCACGTCGAGCGTCTCCAGGCCGAAGGCCTCCACCAGCCGTGATGCCATGACCTTGCCGATCCCCCGGATCAGGCCCGAGCCGAGGTACTTCTCGATCCCGGTGACCGTGGCCGGGGCCACCGTGGCGTAGGAGGACACCTTGAACTGCTTGCCGTACTTGGGATCGTTGATCCAGGCGCCCGTCAGCCGCAGGTTCTCCCCCGGCTGCACCCCCAGCAGGTTGCCGACCGCCGTCACCGGATCTCGCTGGCCCACGACGGTGACCCGCACCACGCTCCAGGCGTTCTCCTCGTTGGAGAAGACGACGCGCTCCAGGACCCCTTCCAGGGTTGTCGCGTTCGGGGTGGTGAACGGGAGAGTCATATCCGCCGGGAGGGCGGAATCAGTCTATGACAGCACGGGCAAAAAAGGGCGGCGGGTCCAGGAGAGTAGACCCGCCCGCCGGAGGATGCTTCTGCGTTCAGCTTCCCAGGAACGCGCGAATGATCTGAAAGGCGCCTCCGAGGTCGGACCCCACGGGCCAGGAGCGGACGGTCCCGGGATGGCCGCCGGCGCAGGTCGCCACCACCTCGCCGCTGTCGAGGAACGTCACCTCGGCGAAGCGGTCCGGCCGGGTGAAGGCGATGGAGACGCCGCCTTCGAAGCCGGGGAGGAGCCGGTCCGGCCGGAGGCCGATCTCCGCCAGCAGCCGGAGCGCGAGCCCCGCGGCGCGGCGGGACCGGCTGCCCGGGACGGAGACGGACTCCTCCGGCCATTCGGGAGGAAGACCCAGGCCCAGGAGGACCCGGTGGGCCTCGGGAAACCATGATGGCATCAAGGGAGTTGGCTGATCGGTCATGAGACCGAGAATAGTCCGTGAAGGTGACACCGTCAGTCTAGGCAAGGTTCCAAAGAGGTAAAGAGTCCTTTCCCACCCCGCTCTGTGCCAGAATGGCCCGCCATGCCTGAGAAGCCCCTCGTTCTGGTGATCGACGACGAAACCGGCTCCCGCGAATCGATGGCCATCGCCCTCGAAAAAGCGGGGCTCGCCGTGCGTACGTTCGACGACGCCCGCAAGGCCCTGGAGTTCCTTGACGAGAACGACAACGCCCGCCTGGCCGTCTGCGACCTGCGGATGCCCGGCATGGACGGCCTGGGCTTCTTGAACGAGGTGCGGGAGAGGAAGATCGATCTCGGCATCATGCTGGTGACGGCCTACGGCTCCATCGAGTCGGCCGTGGAGGCCATGCGGGTCGGCGCCGACGACTACCTCACCAAGCCCGTGGACCTCTACGAGTTGCGCAAACGGGTGATGAACCTGATCGAAAAGCAGCAGCTCAAGGAGGAGGTCTCGACGTTGCGCGAGATGCTCGACAAGCGCTACGGCTTCGAGAGCATCATCGGCCGCTCCGAGCCCATGGAGCGCCTGTTCGAGCAGATGCGGCTGGTGGCCCCGACCCGCTCCAGCGTCCTCATCATCGGCGAGAGCGGCACGGGCAAGGAGCTGGTGGCCAACGCCGTCCACCGGGCGAGCCCGCGCCGCAACGAGCGGTTCCTGGCCATCAACTGCGGCGCCATCCCCAGCGACATCCTGGAGAGCGAGCTGTTCGGCCACGAGCGGGGCGCCTTCACCGGCGCCGTGACGAGGAAGATCGGCAAGTTCGAGCTGGCCCACCGCGGCACCCTGTTTTTGGATGAGATCAGCGAGCTCTACCCCGAGCTCCAGGTCAAGCTCCTACGGGTCCTGGAAGAGCGCCAGGTCATGCGCGTGGGCGGCAGCGAGCTCATCCCCGTGGACTTCCGGCTGGTCGCGGCCACCAACCGCGACCTGGAACGGGAGGTCGCCGAGGGGCGCTTCCGCGAGGACCTCTACTACCGGCTCAAGGTGGTGACCCTGCGCATTCCACCCCTGCGCGAGCGGCCGGGGGACATCCCGCAGCTCGCCGAGCACTTCCTGACTCTCTTCTGCCAGGAGCACGGCAAGCCGCCGAAGCGCCTGGGCGCGGGGGCCTTGGAGCTCCTCTCCCGCTACCCCTGGCCGGGCAACGTGCGGCAGCTTCGGAACGTCATGGAGTCCGCCGTGGTCTTCAGCCAGGGCGACGAGGTCACCCCGGCGGACCTGCCGGTGGAGGTGCGCGAGTCCTCGACCGTCTCGGCCGCCGGCGTACCCGCCCAAATGACTGCGGGGGCCGCGGGAGCCGCGGGAGGGACAGGGACGCGCACCATGGCCGACATCGAGCGCCAGGCCATCCTCGAGACCCTGGAGCGCACCGGCGGCCACCGTGCCAAGGCCGCGGACCTCCTCGGCATCGGCCTGCGCACCCTGCAACGCAAGCTCAAGGAATACAAGGATGATGGCTATATTCAGGAGGATTGAGGAGGGACGATGGAGCTTCACACCGAGGTTCTGATCCACAACGAGACTCTGGGAGTCAAAGGAGGCAAAGGAGTGCTGCTCCAGATCAGTCCGGACGGCTACTACGAGATCAACTGCGTCTTCGGAGAGCGGGTCCACCGCACCCTCTTCCCCATCCATGGAACCGTGCTGATCAGCCGCGAGCCCGAAGACACCACCCGCGTCGACATGGAGATTGAACGCTGATGGCCCGACCGAAGGAACCGAAGCAACCGAAGCAGCAGAGGACAGAATCGAGTTGACCTGGGTATAGACCG
>CAXTNS010000348.1:1233-1639 GCA_964245465.1 uncultured Thermoanaerobaculia bacterium | reverse complement strand
CCTTTACCCCGACCCCGTCGAGGCGGCGAAGATCGCCGAGGCGGCCGGCGCCTCGGGCATCACCGTCCACTTGCGCGTGGACCGCCGGCACATCCAGGACTCCGACGTCGAACGCCTGCGCGGGAGCGTCAAGGGCAAGCTCAACCTGGAGATGTCGACCGCCGAGGACATGGTGAAGGTCGCCCTGCGGGCCAAGCCCGACCAGGTGACGCTCGTGCCCGAGCGGCCCGAGGAGGTCACCACCGAGGGCGGGCTCAACCTGATCCTCTACGGCCGCCGGATCGCCGACGTGTCCGAGCGCCTGACGGCGGCCGGCATCGGGGTATCCCTCTTCATCGATCCGGATCTCCGGCAGATCCAGGCCCTCGCCGGCCTCGCCGAGCGCGGAGTGACCGGCTTCGAGATC
>CAXTNS010000348.1:0-1223 GCA_964245465.1 uncultured Thermoanaerobaculia bacterium | reverse complement strand
CGCCTACACCCGGGCCGAGGAGCCGGTGGCTTTGGAGAGCGAGCTGCGCCAGATTGCCGAGGCCGTGGAGCAGGGGAGGGCGGCCGGCTTCCACGCCTACGCCGGACACGGCCTGAGGACCGACAACGTCGGCCCCATCGCCGCCATCCCCGGCATGGAGGAACTCAACATCGGCCACTCCATCATCGCCCGCGCCGTGATCGTGGGCATGGAGGCGGCCGTCAAGGAGATGCTGGCGGCGATGGGGGCGTCCCGGGGACGGTAATCTTTTCGTACGCTGTCAAGGTAGAAAAGATCGGTTCTCCCGTAGGGGCGGCCACGTCGGGCCGCCCCTACAACCCGTCATCCTGCCTTGACAGAGTACTTACACGATGAAATCGGGTCCATAGTTTCCGTCACAGGTCTCGTGCGGAATCTTCATCAGCTCTCGAGCCGAATCGGCCATGTCCAGCATCACACCCACGGCACTGCTCAGGTCCGCGGCGCCACCCGCTGCCCATGCGCTCTCCAGCTTCTGCAGCACGGACGTGTAAAGATCGTTGAATGCCTTCAGGGTTCCCTTGCCGTCCGGATCGCGATTCGGCCAGCCGCCTGCCGGTACCTTCGCCATGGGGAGAGTCTTTGGGAACGGCACCTCGGTGCCCGTGAAGTTGAACGTGCCTGGAGGCGACTCGACGAGCTTGTGTCCGTGGTAAATCTCGCCAAACTTATAATAGTGGGCGAGCTCTCCATCGAAGATCGCCGAGGTCGTAGTTCCCTCACCCTGTCCCTTGATGTGATCGATCGCCTTCACCGCGTCGGCGACGGTGGCGAGGATGTCGACACCGACGCTCGTTTTCTTGAGCTGGCCGGTCGTCGAGAGGGCCGGCTGTTCACTGACGAGTGCGTCAGAGAGCGCCTGATAGAACTTCCCGATGCTGGGGAACGTCTCATCCAAAGCGAGCAGCGCCAGCGGCGTCTCCGGCTTTTCGATCTCCATCAGAACGTCGTGCAGGGAATCGCGGTTCAAACCGCTGAGGTACACCGTCAGCTCCGGCCGCACGCCACCCGGCAAGGGTCCCGGATACCTGGGGGCGACGGTAACGATCTTTGGTGATTCGCCAAGCCCTTTGAGCAGATTGCACATCAAACCCATATGCCCCATCTCGTCGAGGACGATGCTGCGGATGAACTCCTCCGCCTCAGTGCCGCTTTCGTCAATGGACCAGAGCGCGCAGAGATAG
>CAXTNS010000347.1:0-7346 GCA_964245465.1 uncultured Thermoanaerobaculia bacterium | reverse complement strand
GCCACGGGCCGGGGGGCCATCGCGGCGACGGCTCCGCCCAGGGCCTGCCGCAACGCCTGGCGGATCTCGGCGGGAGCCGGGCGCTCGGCGGGGTTGCTCCGCAGCGAACGCTCCAGCGCTTGGCGCAGGGCGTCGTCGCTTTCCAGCTCGAAGCTCACGGCGAGCGGCAACTGGACCACGGGCTCGTCGCCGAAGCCCAACGTGGCGCCCAGGGCATGGCAAGCGGTCATGGCGAGCGAGAAGAGGTCCGCCCGCCCATCCGCCGGTCCTTCGGCAGCCAGCTCGGGGGCGCGGAAGCGGGAGTTTTCGCCTGCCGCGGCCGCGGGCCCCCGAGGCCGGAACAGGGGGCTGCCCAGCCCTAGGAGCTTCACCTGGTCGCCCACGAGGAAGACGTTGTCCGGCGAGAGGTTGTGGTGGGCGAGCCCGTGGCGGGCCAGCGCTTCCAGGCCGTTGAGGGTCTGGCCGATCAGCGTCAGGACGCGGGCCGGCGGCGCGCCGGACAGGGAATCGAGCCCCTTGCCCTCCAGCAGCTCCATCACCAGGAAGGCGCTGCCGTCCGTGGTGAAACCGGAGTCGAGCACAGCAGGAAGGTTGGGATGCCCGAGTCCCGTGAGCACCCCGACCAGCCGCTCGAAATCCGGCGCCGCGGCCAGTCCCGGCGAGTCGCCCACGGTGACCAGCTTGACCGCGACCGTCCCCCCCGTCTGGGTATCGGTCGCCCGCAGGACAGTCCCGAATCGGGTCGACTTCAGGATTTTCTGAAGCTGATAACGATCGGTGAGCTCACGGAACTGCATCCCTCGATCCTCCCGCCGGGAGCGTCGATGCGAATCTAGATGGAGCTTCCTTGCCGGCTGAGCTAGTATAGATGATGCTCAATACAAAGCGAGCCGAACCATGCAGCATCGAATGAAGCTTCTTTCTCTGCTCCTCGTCCTCGTCGTCGCGGCCGTCCCTGGCGCAGTGACCGCGTCCGCCGCGGACGTGGCCTCTCCCTTCGGCGTCAACGCCCATGTCCCGCAGGGGGCGGAAATGAACGCGGCTTTCGACCGGCTCAAGGCCGCGGGCATCGGCTGGGGGCGGATCGACTTCATCTGGGCCTTGGCGGAGCCGGTCCGGGGAAGGTACGACTGGCGGACCTACGACGCCCTCGCCGCCGCGGCGAGCGCCCGCGGACTCAAGGTCTACGCGACGGTGGCCTACACCCCGGCCTGGGCCACGGACGGCCCCGCGGTCACCGGCGTGCCCAGGAACCCGGACGACTGGCGGCGGTTCTGTTTCCGTGCCGCCAAGCGCTACCGTAACAAGATCCAGCACTGGGGGCTCTGGAACGAGCCCAACCTGCCGCGCTTCTGGTCCGGCAGCCGCCAGCAGTACATCGACGTCATCGTGAAGACCGGGGCCGACGCCATCCACTCTGGCAACCCCGCCGCCAAGGTGGGTGGGCCCGACCTCGCCCATCTGACCGCGGGCGACGCCGACTGGTACGACTGGCTCCGCCAGACCCTCCTCGAAGCGGGCGACCGGCTCGACTTCATCACCCACCACCTTTATGACGGAGACGGCAACCGCGACGTCACCTCCAAGCTGGAGAACAACACGGTCTTCGGCGGCCGGCCGTCGCTCTGGAACGCCGTCAATCCCTCGGTCAAGGAGGTGCTGAAGAATACCGGCTGGCTCGGCAGGAAACCCTTCTGGCTCACCGAGACCGGCTGGGAGTCGAACCGCGTCTCCGAGGCCCGGCAGGCGGACTACTACGGCGGGCTCCTCGATGACTGGCTCACCGGCCGGTCCGGGCGGGACTGGGTTGACAAGATCTTCTTCTACGAGCTCAAGGACGGGCCTGCCGAGACCGGCCTCTCCTGGGGTCTCTGGCGTTCCGACGGCTCCGCCAAGCCGGCGTGGGAGGCCTACCGGCGGTTCATCGGCGGCTTCTGACTCCATTGCCATTTGTGATACCTTCCCCCGGATTTACCCGGCAGGTCCGGGGTTGCCGACCTGTCTCTTCGGGGACCGTGGTGACGGCCCGCCGGGAACCCAGGGTCCACTCTTTCAGCGCGACGTGATCGGCCCGGCTCTCGCCGAGACCCGTGAGTCCCGGTCTGCGCTGTGGAATTGTCCATTTCAAGGGATTTTGGAGGAACTATGTCGAAACTCAAGCTCCTTGCCCGGTCCGGGCCGATCCTCGGGCTGATGGCCCTCTGGGCGCTTCTGGCCGCGACGCCCGCCTCGGCGAGCGAAGCCGATCTGCTATTGCCCGACCTCGCGAGCCGGTCATTCTTCGGCATCAACGGGCACAACCTGCTCCTGGGCGGTCTGGTCGTCTGTGTCCTGGGGCTGCTCTTCGGGTGGGCGATGTACGTGCAGCTCAGGAACATGCCTGTCCACCGCTCGATGCGCGAGATCTCCGAGCTGATCTTCGAGACCTGCAAGACCTACCTGGTGACCCAGGGCAAGTTCATCCTGCAGCTCGAGGTCCTGATCGGCATCGTGATCTTCATCTACTTTTACGCCCTGCGCGGCTTCGACCTGGCCAAGGTGCTGACCATCCTGGTTTTCAGCCTGATCGGCATCGCCGGCAGCTACGGCGTCGCCTGGTTCGGCATCCGGGTCAACACCTTCGCCAACTCGCGCTCCGCCTTCGCCAGCCTGGGCGGCAAACCATTCCCGACCTACGCCATTCCACTCAAGGCCGGCATCTCGATCGGCATGCTGCTGATCAGCGTCGAGCTGGTGCTCATGCTCGCGATCCTCCTCTTCGTGCCGCGCGACTACGCCGGCCCTTGCTTCATCGGCTTCGCCATCGGCGAGTCGCTGGGCGCGGCGGCGCTGCGCATCGCGGGCGGCATCTTCACCAAGATCGCCGACATCGGCTCCGATCTGATGAAGATCGTCTTCAACATCAAGGAAGATGACGCCAGGAACCCCGGCGTGATTGCCGACTGCGTGGGCGACAACGCGGGCGATTCGGTCGGCCCCACGGCGGACGGCTTCGAGACCTACGGCGTCACCGGCGTGGCCCTGATCACGTTCATCCTGCTCGCCGTCACCACCCCGGTGGTGCAGGTCGACCTGCTGGTCTGGATCTTCGCCATGCGCATCATGATGATCGTCACCAGCGGCGTCTCGTACCTCATCAACGAGGCGATCGCCCGGGCTCGCTACGCCAACGCCGACACCATGAACTTCGAGGCGCCGCTGACCTCGCTGGTCTGGCTGACCTCGATCCTGTCGGTGGTCGTCACCTACGCCGTGTCGTACCTGATGATCCGCGACCTCAACGGCGATCCGACCCTCTGGTGGAAGCTGTCGACGATCATCTCCTGCGGCACGCTCGCCGGCGCCCTGATCCCCGAGTTCGTCAAGGTCTTCACCTCGACCGAGTCGGCGCACGTCAAGGAAGTGGTGGTTGCCTCGCGCGAGGGCGGCGCGTCGCTCAACATCCTCGCCGGCCTGATCGCGGGCAACTTCAGCGCCTACTGGATGGGCTTGACCATCGTCGCCCTGATGGGCATCGCCTACGGCGTGAGCACGCTCGGCCTCGGCGGCCTGATGCTCGCCCCGGCGGTGTTCGCCTTCGGCCTGGTGGCCTTCGGCTTCCTCGGCATGGGCCCGGTGACCATCGCCGTCGATTCCTACGGTCCGGTGACGGACAATGCCCAGTCGGTCTTCGAGCTGTCCACCATCGAGACGCTCCCCGGCATCCAGCAGGAGATCAAGAAGGACTTCGGCTTCACGCCCGACTTCGACCGCGCCAAGCACCACCTGGAGGCCAACGACGGCGCCGGCAACACCTTCAAGGCCACGGCCAAGCCCGTGCTCATCGGCACCGCCGTGGTAGGCGCGACGACGCTGATCTTCTCGATCATCGTCGTGCTCACGAACCGCCTGACCCAGGACATCGACAAGCTCTCCCTGCTCCATCCGCCGTTCCTGCTCGGCCTGATCACCGGCGGCGCCATCATCTACTGGTTCAGCGGCGCCTCCTGCCAGGCGGTGTCCACCGGCGCCTACCGTGCCGTCGAGTTCATCAAGAAGAACATCAAGCTGGACTCGGGCGCCGAGAAGGCCTCGATCGAGGACAGCAAGCGGGTCGTGGCCATCTGCACCACCTACGCGCAAAAGGGGATGTTCAACATCTTCCTGACGGTGTTCTTCAGCACGCTCGCCTTCGCCTGCCTGGAGCCGTTCTTCTTCATCGGCTACCTGATCTCGATCGCCATCTTCGGCCTCTACCAGGCCATCTTCATGGCCAACGCCGGCGGCGCCTGGGACAACGCCAAGAAGATCGTCGAGGTGGAGCTGAAGGAGAAGGGCACGCCGCTCCACGCGGCCACGGTCGTGGGCGACACGGTAGGCGATCCGTTCAAGGACACCTCCTCTGTGGCCATGAACCCGATCATCAAGTTCACCACCCTGTTCGGCCTGCTGGCGGTGGAGCTCGCCGTCGAGATGGACCCGACCCTGCGCGTGGGTCTGGCCGCTGTCTTCTTCGTGATCTCCGCGGTCTTCGTCTGGCGGTCGTTCTACGCCATGCGCATCCCGACCGAGGCCACGCACTGAGGTAAGGCTTCAAGGGGCGCTACTTCCGTACCCGCGGTTAGCGCCCCGTTTTCCCTTCTTCTTCTCCTTCGCTTCTTTGGCCGCCTGAGCGCGCAACGCCGCCTCCCGGGACCGGCCCACCCATTCCACGAACAGGTCCTGGTCCTCGAAGACGTCGTCCGGTACGGTGTAGTAGGGCATCGTCGAGGTCATCTTGTCCGGATAGGGATGGAACGGTCCGATCCCCCGCGTCTCGTAGTCCGGCCGGTTCTCGTCATCCGCCCGCAACATCAGGACGTCATCCACGACGATGCCGGCTATCAGGCCGTCGATGTAGATGCTGAAGCCACCGAACATGAATTTGTAGGACGGCTCCCCGAGTGGAGCGAGGCGGTCCATCAGGTAGTCGCAGAATTCGCTGGTCCTGGGCATCGGTGACGCTCCTTGGCGGATGTCATGGTGTCTCACCCCTGAGAAGACCGTCGATCTGTGCCTTCAGGTCTGGCAGATCACCTTCAACGATGCCCCAAACGACAGAATTCGAAACAGAAGCGTATCCATGAATCAGGCGGTTCCGGAAGGCGATGATGTCCGGGGCCTCTGGAAATGCGCTTCCCATTTCAGGAAAGGTCTTGAGCATCTGGCTGAGGGCCTCACCTATGATTTCGAGCTGCCGTTCTACCGCAGATCGTGTCTTCGGGTCCGCGGCATAGTCGGGAAAGGTCATCCCGGAAGTGAACTCAACGATGAGCTCACAGGCTTTCTGAATGTCGAACAGGAAAGTCCGCGGATCAGGCGGCTTCATAGAGGATTTGGCGAGACTGCTCGATGGACTTCCAAAGGTAGGGGTTTGCGATCGGCTCGCGTTCCAGGAGATCGATCCGTCTTCCGAACAGACGCTCAAGATCCGCCAGCAAGCCGAAGAAGCTGTCCGCATGCTCGATGGGAAGCATGGGCTCGAACTCCACTAGAAAGTCGAAATCGCTCGTCTTGGGATCGAAGTCGTCGCCAGTGGCGGAGCCGAAGAGGTCCAACCGTTCAACCCGGTGTTTAATGCAGAGATCCCGGAGCGCCTCGATCTTCTCCTGGATTGCAGAGTTCATCTCCACCTCCTCTCCTAGGATAACTGATTGCAGGCTCTCTCTTCCTATACCTCCGGACGCAGCCCCACCAGCTCCATCAGCTTGAGGGCGTTGACGGTCGTCGCTACGCCCGGCCGCATCTGATAGTCGAAGGTCATGGGCGGGTCCCCTCCGGGGTGGAGCGTCTCGCGGAAGTGGACGGGGATGACGGAGGCCTGGAGATCCTCGACCTCGGCGAGTTGGAGATCGTGGGTCGAGACGGCGCCGATCGCTCCCTGCTTCAGGAGATGGAGGACGACCCGCCGTACCGCCACCTGCCGCTCGTAGCTGTTCGTTCCGCGCAACACCTCATCCAGGAGATAGAGGAGGACGCGTCCCTGGGACTGTGCGTGGTCGGACTCCTCGACGATCCTCTGGATCCTCTTGAGCTCGGCCATGAAGAAGGAAACCCCCTCGGCCAGCGAATCCTCCACCAGGATGCTCGTGGCGAGGGTGACCGGCGGCATGCGAAGCGAGCTTGCGCAGACCGGCCCGCCCATCTGCGCCAGCACGGCGTTGACGCCGATCGAGCGCAGCAGCGTGCTCTTGCCAGACATGTTCGACCCGGTCACCAGCAGGAACGTCCCCGGCGGACCGACCTCGACGTCGTTGGTCACCCGGTGAGCGTCCGAGATCAGGGGATGGCCGAGCCCGTAGGCCGCAAACCGGTCCACCCCCGCGTCCACCTCCGGAAAGGTCCAGTCCGGCTGTTCGTAGCGGAGACCGGCCAAGGTGGACAGGGCTTCGTAGCGTCCCAGCGCCGAGAGCCACCCTCGGGCTTTGGGTCCGGCGTCCCTCTGCCACTTTTCCAGGAGGAGCAGGATATGGAAGTCCCAGAGCAGGAGCCCCTGGAGCAGTAGATGGAGATAGGAGGAGTGGCGGACGTCCGACAGCTCGACCCGGCTATGGAGGAGGCGCATCCACGCATAGGCGGGACGGCCTTCCAGGGAAAGATCCTCACCGGTCAATCGCCTCAGATCCGCCGCCTTGTAGGTCCGGCTGGCGATCGTCTCCAGGGCTTCGGCGTAGCGCTGGAAATCCTCCTCGCGGGCCTCGGCCTGATCGAAGGCGGAGAACGTCCTCTTGGCGAACAGGTACCCGAGCGCCATGTTGATCGTAAAGAGCGCGACGAAAACACCCCACGGCAGGAGGCGCGAGATGGCACAGACCAAGGCCGCCACGGTCAGGACGGCCAGGAGACGGGCCAGCCAGGTCAGCGCCGGGCGGTGGAGAATCCAGGACTCTCCTTCGGCCCAGTGAAGGAAAGGCTCGACGCCACCAGCCGTCTTCTCCATGGGCCGAGCGCTCACCTCGAGCCGCTGGCGAAGGTCGATCTCGGGCGCCAGCTCCGCGACCGCTTCCTGACGGCGGGCGATCTCTTCGGGTGAAGCGGGATGGAGTATCCAGTCCGTGAAGGCGATCTTGCCCGGAGGTGTGTGGACGGTGCCGAGCAGATGGGCCAAAGAGGCGCGGCCGAAGAGGCTCAGGTCGCGTGCGATCGGCCGCTCGGTGTCGTCCGGGTCGGGCAGGGATGGCATCGGCAGGGCCGCCCAATCCCGGGCCAGCCTCTGCAATCCTTCCTCGTTGATCCTCTTGAGCTCCCCCTGCCGCCGTTGCCTCTGAATAACTCGGTCGTGGGACGGCAGGACGGCCAGGAACGCCACCAGCTCGCGGGCGACCCAC
>CAXTNS010000346.1:5701-7360 GCA_964245465.1 uncultured Thermoanaerobaculia bacterium | reverse complement strand
GGGCCACCTCATGGGCTCCCAGGGCGAGCGCGGCCCCCGCGAGCGGCAGGAGGTAGTAGAGGCCGCGCCAGGCGACCAGCGCCGCCAGGAGCTGCGCGCGCGGCAGGCCCGGCGGCAGGAGAAGGACGAAGACGGTCTCGAAGACTCCGAGCCCGCCAGGGACGTTGCTCACCAGCCCCGCGACCTGGGCGAACAGGAAGAGGACCAGGAAGTGAAAAAACGAGAGGTGCCACTCCGCCGGGAGCAGGCTGTAGAGAACCCCGCCGGACAGGGTCCAGTCGAGCGCCGCGCCCCCGATCTGACCGAAGGCGACACGTAGGGACGGCAGCTTTATTTCCAGATTTTTGAGGGTGAACGGCCGCCGGACGATCGACGCCAGCGCGAGATACGCCACGACGACGGCCAGGAACAAAGCGCCCAGCGGGCGGACCGTGGCGATCGGCAGGCCGAGACGGGCAGGGAGGCTGACGGGATCGGCCAGAAACGCCACGCCCGCGAGGCCGCAGAAGCCCAGCCAGAACGTGGCGTAGCAGAACAGCACCAGCCGGCCGACGTCGAGGGCGGAAAAGCCCCACCGCGTATACAGCCGGGCGCGCAACGGCGTGCCGGTCAGGAGCGAGATGCCGAGCGTGTTGCTCACCGCCGAGCTCACCAGGGCGGCAAAGGCGGTCCGCCGGAAGGAGAGAGGGCGGCCGATCCACCGCACCCCGAGGGTGTCGTAACCGGTCAGCGCCAGGTAGGAGGCCGCGGTCAGGCCGAAGGCGAGGAGGAGCCGGTCGCGCGGAAGGGTTCGCAGGAAGCCCAGGACCTCGTGGTAGTGAAATCCCCGCAGCTCGCGGTAGAGCACCACCAAGGCGGCGGCGAACAGCAGGATGGCCAGGAGCGGGGCAAGCCAGGCCCAGAAACGCCGCAAGCGCGGAGAATTCTCGCCGTGCACGGCTGCCGTCGTCATGGCCGGTGCTCGGGCTTCACCCCCGCTGATGCCAACAGGAGGCGGGCGACCGACTCGTAATCTCCGCCGAAATGGTGTCCGCCGGGAAGCTGCGCGGCCTGCCCCTGCCCCTTCGGCAGATCGGGGCAGAGGCTGTCGCCGTCCTTTTGCCCATAGAGGCACAGGAGCGGCCGGCCGGCCAGCTTCTTGAGCTCGGGGAGCAGGCGGTATTCCCCCTTGCCGCCGCCCAGCCATTCGGCGACGTGGATCTCCAGGGATGCATCGTGGCTGGGTCCGATCAACGCCAGGAGCCGGACGCGCTCCGCGAGGTCCGCCGGCAGGCGGCTGGCCAGAAACGGCAGGGCGTCCGCACCGAAGGAATACCCCACCAGAAGCACCTTTTCCCGTTTCCAGGCAGAGAGGTAGTGGCGCAGGAGACGGGCGAGATCCCCGGCGCCTCCTTCGGGAGTCCGCGCCGTCCAGAAGTAGCGCAGCGAATCGACCCCCACAACCGGGATCCCCTGCGCGGAGAGGGCCCGGGCCACCTCGCGGTCGAGGCCGGCCCAGCCGCCATCTCCCGAGTAGATGACTCCCAGCAGGTCCCCCTGCGGCCGTGAAGCTGGAACCTCCACCAGCGGCAAGTCCTTCAGGTCCCCGGCGTTCCCGGCATCGCGGGCATCGCGCCGCGCCGGTGCTGGGCTGGAGGTGATGCGAAGGAAGGCCTGGAT
>CAXTNS010000346.1:4017-5691 GCA_964245465.1 uncultured Thermoanaerobaculia bacterium | reverse complement strand
TGCCGCGGCAGAACGGCTTGATCAGCGGCAGGTCCGGGCATAATCCCATGCTGATGGCGCCGCGTAACGTGTTGGGCGGCGCCTCGGCCAGCGCCGCGTAGGCGAGCGTCGCGCCTGAGGAGTAGCCCACGAGGACGGGATTCAAGTACTCCTTGATCCCGAGCCGCCGCTCCATGGCCTGGGCGAGCTCGGCGAGGTCGCCGGCCGGATAGGAGCACTTCTCATGGGTCCCTGCAAGCCGATGCAGATAGTGCGGCACGTCGATGCCGGCCACGGCCGCGCCCTGGGCAACCAGAAGCTCTGCCATGTCGATCACACCCCGGTTCCAGCCGCCGTCGCCCGAGAGGAACAGCACCACCTGCCGGGGAGCCGCCTCGGGGCGATATAAAACGACCTTGCCGAAAGTGCCCATCTCCACGGTCTCTGTCCGGGGAGGAGGAGAGGGCTGGGCCGCCGCCTGTGCGGCGAATGCGAGAAAAAAGAGGATAAAGCTGAGGCGGTGGGCCGTTTTCATCAGGCCTCCTGAATTCGATACCGCAGACCTCGACTGCAAGGCACGGGCCGTCAACTTTCCATTGACTTTCCTGAGAGGAAGGCCCCGGGTAGCCGCCAATTCGGCCAATCTCTGCGCCAAAGTGACGCCGAAGCAAGGACATCAAAGACCCCAAAGACGTCAAGGACAACAGAGTTATTGTCCCGTGGTTCTTCCTGGGTCCTTGATGTCCTTGTCGGTCCTTGACGTCCTTTGCTTGCCGGAAAGCTGACTCAGGCAACCGGCCGCTTCGCCAGATAGAGCGCCGCCGCCGTCACCAGGGTCCCGGCGAGGATGGCCACCACATACATCCCCAGTCTCTGAACCGCGTGGGGGATCAGCAGGACGAAGACGCCGCCGTGGGGCACCATGAGCTTGACGCCGGCGGCGAGGGAGATGGCGCCCGTCACGACCGAGCCAGCCACGAGGCAGGGCACCACGCGCAACGGGTCCTTGGCGGCGAAGGGAATGGCTCCCTCGGTGATGAAGGAGATGCCCAGCACGGCCGCCGCCTTGCTGGCGTCCCGCTCCTCCTGGGTGAAGCGGTTGCGGAACACGTTGGCCGCGAGCGCCAGGCCCAGGGGCGGCGTCATGCCCGCCGCCATGACGGCCGCCATGGGGCCATAGACCTTGGAGGCGAGCAGGCCCACGGCGAAGGTGTAGGCGGCTTTATTGAGGGGGCCGCCCATATCGAACGCCATCATGGCGCCGAGCAGCGCTCCCAGGAGCACGGCGCTGGTCGCCTGCATGCCGTTGAGCCAGCCCGTCACCGCGATCTCCTTGCGCCGGGCGGGATCGCCTTCGGCGATGAAGGCGGCGAGCACGCGGATGTAAAGGCTAAACGCCGTGCCGCCGCCGATCTTCATCAGCGCCCAGGCGAGCGTGCCTTCCTGGTCTCCCGCGTTCAGACCGCCGATGGCGAACGCCAGAGCGATCAGCAATCCGCCCGCGACCACCAGGGGCAGCATGTACGAAACGCCGGTCATCAGGTGCTTGTAGGGGCCGGTGCGCGCGGCCGAGCGAGGTTTCTTGAGATCTTTTACTGTCTCGGAAACCTGGGGGACGGGCAGCGCGAGAGCCTCGTCGATGATCTTCTGCCCGCCGTGCAGAGCGGCCTTGGTGGTGGTCTGGTAGAGGCGCTT
>CAXTNS010000346.1:270-4007 GCA_964245465.1 uncultured Thermoanaerobaculia bacterium | reverse complement strand
CGACGTAGCTGCGCAGCGAGTCCTGCTGCGGCAGGTAGAGGCGCTTGCCGGCGAAGCGGGAGGTGTCCACGAAGGCGTCGGCCGCGATGACCACGGCGTCGGCGCGGTCGATCTCCTCTTCGGTCAATGTGTTCTTCGCGCCCACCGAGCCCTGGGTCTCCACCTTGATGTCGTGGCCCATCGCCACGGCCGATTTCCGGAGCGCTTCGGCGGCCATGAAGGTGTGGGCGATGCCGGTGGGACAGGCCGTGACGCCGACCAGGAATCTCCTCGGTTTCGCGGCCGCTTCGGGAACCGGCACGGGCTCCGGCGCAGGAAGAACGGTTTCTTCTTTCAATTCGGCGAGCGCGTTTTCGATCACCACGCGGGTCTTGCGGATGGCGTCGCTCACGGGCACGGCCACCATGGGCTTGCCGGCGAAGCGCTCCATGTTGAGATAGACGTCGGAGGCCGCGATCACCACGTCCGCCTCGGCTACGTCGCGGGCGGAGAGCGGGTCTTTGGTCCCTTCGGCGCCGTGGGTCTCGACCTTGATCTCGTGCTCCATGAACGCGGCGGTCTTCTTCAGAGCCTCGGCCGCCATGTAGGTGTGGGCCACGCCCGCCGGACAGCCCGTGATCGCCACGATTTTCGCCATGATGCAAGCTCCTTCGTACCAGCGTCAACCCAACGTTTCGACCTCGACCTGTCCGATCAGGTTTTCGAGCGCAGCCCGGTCTTCGATCCCCGGGCCGACGCGAGTCACCGCGTAGGCGCCGCTGGCCGTGGCCATGCGGGCGAGGTCTGCCAGCGATAAATCCTGAATCATCGCGTAGACGAGGCCGGCCACCATGGCGTCGCCCGCGCCCACCGTGCTGCGCACCGTAACTTTGGGCGGCCGGGCCAACAGGGCCTGCCCGGGGGCGACGAAAACCGCGCCGTCGCCGCCCATGGAGACCACGACGCGTTGGAGGCCACGGGCCAGCAGGGACTCGGCGGTGGTATGCACCGCAGCGGGCGAATCCAGAGTCTGCGCCATGAGCTCGCTGAGCTCGTCCACGTTCGGCTTCACCACGCCGGGAGCGTTCGCCAGGGCGACCCGGAGCGGCCGCCCGCTCGTGTCCAGCACCACGCGCCCGCCTTTTTCATGGATCAACTGAATCAATCCCGCGTAGATGCTCTGCGGCGCTCCGGCCGGAACGCTGCCGCTGAGCACGAACCAGCGGCCCGGCGCGGCAAGCGAAGCGATCTCATCGAACAATTCGTCGAGATCCTTTTTCTCCGGGGTGAGGCCCGGGAAGTTGATATCCGTCGTCTCCCGCGTCCAGTCGTCCACGACCTTGAGGCCCACGCGCGTGGAGCCGGGGAGCCGGACGAAGCGGTCCGTGACGTTTTTCCGCGCGAACGTCTCGACGAACAGGCCCGCGTTGTCCGCGCCGAGGAAGCCGGTCGCGATCACCTCCACTCCGAGATCCGCCAGGAAGCAGGCGACGTTCACGCCCTTGCCCCCCGCGTGCGACCGGCTCCCGGCCACCCGGTTCACCTGGCCCGCGGCGAACCCGGGAATGCTCAACGTCTGATCGATCGCCGGGTTGAGGGTGACCGTTACGACCGGAATGTTGCTCATCCCTTCCCCAGGCGCCTCACGGCTTCGGCGCCGTCACAGGCGAGCGCCCGCTGCGCCAGGGCGCGGGCGTCGCGCATGGAAACGTTGCGGATGCGGGCCTTGATGGCCGCGATGCTCGGTATGCTGACGGACAGCTCGGTTACGCCCAGACCGATCAAAATCACCGCGCCCAGAGGCTCCCCCGCCACGCCGCCGCACACGCCGACCCAGGTATTTTTACCTTCCGTGGCGCGCACCGTCTGATCGATCATGCGCAGCACCGCCGGGTGCAGCCCGTCGGCATGCTTGGCAAGAAGCGGATGGCCGCGGTCCATGGCCAGCACGTACTGCGTGAGATCGTTGGTGCCGATGGAAAAGAAATCGACCTCCGCCGCCAGCTCGCGCGCCATCATCACGGCCGACGGCACTTCGATCATGATACCGACCTCGACCCTGTCCGCGCCCAGCTCCCGGCGCACCTCTTCCGTGATCGCGACCGCCGCCCGCAGGTCCTTCAGCCCGGAGATCATGGGGTACATGATCTTGACCGGTCCATGCGCGGAAGCCCGGAAGATGGCCCGCAACTGGGTCTTGAACAGCTCGGGATAGGCGAGGCACAGGCGGATGCCGCGCACGCCCAGGAAAGGGTTTTCCTCGGCCGCGAGATTCAGATAGGGCACGGCCTTGTCGCCGCCGATGTCCAGCGTGCGGACGATCAGCGGCAAGCCCTGCAGGGCGCCGACGGCCGTGCGGTACGCCTCGTACTGCTCATCTTCCGAAGGCGGCGAGTCGCGCTCGAGGAACAGGAACTCGCTGCGCATCAAGCCGATGCCTTCGCCGCCAGCCTCCACCGCCTGCGCCGCTTCGTGCGCCAGGCCCGTGTTGGCCACCACCTCGACGCGATAGCCGTCGGTGGTGAGGGCCGGCTCGTACCGCGTCTGGTGCTCGGCGTCGCGCAGGTTGGCCAGGGAGCCTTGCGCCACGCGGGCCTCGCGCAGGTCCTCCTCGCTCGGTTGGATGTAAAGGAAACCGTTGTCGCCGTCCAGGACCGCCATGGCCCCGTCCGGCTGATGAGTCGCCGCCGGTCCCGCGCCGACCACGGCCGGAATGCCCAGCGACCGCGCGATGATCGCCGCGTGCGAGGTCGGCCCGCCGCCGGCCGTGCAGAAACCCAGGACGCGCGCCGGATCGAGAGCCGCGGCGTCCGAAGGCGTCAGATCCTCCGCCAGCAGGATCACGGGCTCCCCCGGCAGGTCCGGCTCCTCTTCGATCACCCCTGTGAGATGGCGCAGCACGCGCCAGCCCACGTCCCGCAGGTCGGTCGCGCGGCCGGCGAGCAGCGGATCGTCCAGCTTCGCCAGCGAATCCACCTCCATCTCGATGGTCTCCTGCCATGCCCAGCCGGCGCTTTGCCCCTGGAGGATCCGCTCATCGGCCCGCGCCAGGAGGTCAGGATCGGTGAGAAACTCGGCATGGGCCAGGAAGATGGCGGCGCCGGCCGGCCCGGACTTCTCCCGAACGTCCTCATACAGCTCCTGGAGCTCCGCCCGCGCCGTGGCGACGGCCTCGTTCAGCCGCTCGCGCTCCCGCTCCGGGTCCTTGGCCGTGCGCTCGACCACGATCTTGCGCTGGCGCAGCAGGCGCACCGGCCCGATCGCCAGGCCCGGCGACGCGGCCAGCCCGGGCACGGTGTCCAGAGCCGCACGGGGGGACCATCCATGGGTGGGGACGGCCAGGAAGATCTCCTCCGCCTCGGGCTCTTCGATCACCCGCTTGAGCGTCACGAGAGCGGCTTCGGCGTCCGGTCCGTGAGCGGAAATCCTGACTTTGCTCCCTCCCTTGGCCCCCAGCTTCAGCAGCGACGCCAGGCTCTTGCCGTTGGCCGTCCTGCCGCCGTGACGCACGGTCACCTCAGACGCGAACGCCTTGGCGGCCTCGGCGAACGCCGTCGCGGGCCGGGCGTGAAGGCCGTGCGAGCTGCCCACCGTGGCCTCGACGGCAGGACCGGTCTCCGGGATCTCCTCACCGGGAGGCGGCGCGGCCTCCTCGCGAGGCGCGCTCAACGCCGTGGCCACCTCCTCGGGATCCGTGGTCGTCGCCAGCCGCTTCACCAGCTCGTTTGCTGCAGCATAGCTCACGTTCGTCTGCTGCT
>CAXTNS010000346.1:0-260 GCA_964245465.1 uncultured Thermoanaerobaculia bacterium | reverse complement strand
CTTCGGCATCCCGTGGGGGATGGCGATGCCATGGCCGAGGTAAGTATTGGCGACCTTTTCCCGCGCCAGCATGCTCGCGGCATAGCCCGGCTCGATACAGCCGGAGCGCACCAGCAGCTCCGCCACCTGCCGGATGGCGTCCTCCTTGGACTCGGCCCGGGCGCCGACCAGGACATTCGTGGATTCGAGCTGCAGCATGTCCGCCCTCCCATGCGGACAATATGCCAGCTTGGGGGTCTCTGTCCGGGCGGACCCTCCCC
>CAXTNS010000345.1:2171-7362 GCA_964245465.1 uncultured Thermoanaerobaculia bacterium | reverse complement strand
ACGGAATCCCGGAGAGCCCGCTCGCCTCCCTGAGCCTGCGGCGCCTCGCCCGGGTGACGCTCCCCCTGCTCCGCCCGGCCCTGGCGGCCGGCGCGGGGCTCGCCTTCATCACGGCGCTGGGTGACTTCATCGTCTCCATCGTGCTCTACACCTTCGAAACCCGTCCCATCTCGATCGAGATCCTTTCGAGCCTGCGCCTTCAGGACCTCGGGATGGCGGCGGCCTACGGCGTCCTTCTCATGATCGCGAGCGCCGCGGCCTTCCTGCTCTGGGGGCAGGGAGAGACCCGCTGACGGAGACCCGATGCAGTCCGCCTCACTGAAGCAACTCGGAGTCCTCATGGCCACGGTCTTCGTGGACATGATCGGATTCCTGATCGTCCAGCCCACCCTGCCGTTCTTCGCCAAGCACCTGGGCGCGAGGCCGGTGGTGATCACGATGATCATCTCCTCCTTCTTCTTCGCCCAACTCATCACGGCGCCGCTCTGGGGCCGCTTCTCCGACCGCTACGGCCGGCGGCCGGCCCTGCTCGTGGGCCTCATCTCCTCAGCCATCGCTTTCGCCCTCTTCGGGCTCGCCAACACCATCTGGCTGCTCTTCCTCTTCCGGCTCGTGCAGGGCGCGGGCGGCGGCACCACGGGCGTGGTGCAGGCCTACGTCTCCGACGCCGTGATCCCCGAGGAGCGCGCCAAGGCCCTGGGCTGGATCACCGCCTCCACCAGCGCCGGCGTCATGATCGGCCCCCTGCTGGGCTCGCTCGCCGCGACGTACTTCGGCCAGCAGGGTCCGGGCTTCGTGGCCGCCGGCCTGTGCGCTCTGAACGCTATCTCGGCCTGGCTCTGGCTGCCCGAGTCCAAGCGCCAGGAGGAGCCTGGAACGTCCCAACCTCGGACGCCCTTGCGGCAGGCCATCCTCCGCGTGCTGAGCGAGCCCGGCTCGCCCGTCAGCTCGCTCATCTGGATCTACACCATCGGCATGATGGCCTTCCTGGGGATGAACGGCGTGCTGGCCCTCTACCTCGGAGCGGCCTTCGGCGTGACCGAGCGCACCATCGGCTGGCTCTACAGCTACATCGGCGGCATCGGCCTCGTGATGCGCGCCGTGCTCCTGGGCCCGGCCGTGCGCCGTTTCGGCGAGATCGGGGTGACGCGCCTGGGCTCGGTCTCGCTCATCCTGGGTCTCACCCTCCTGCCGCTGCCCGCCATGCTGGACCTCGCCCGGCCGGCCCAACTCGCCCTGTTCGCCCTCGCCGCCCTCTTCATGCCGGTGGGAACGGCTCTCCTCTTCCCGGCCACCACGGCCCTCGTCTCCCGCCGCGCCAACCGTTCCGAAACCGGCCAGACCATGGGCGTCCAGCAATCCTTCGGCTCCATCGCCCGCCTGATCGGCCCCGTCTGCGCGGGCGCCATCTTCGAGGCGGACATCCGGTACCCCTTCTGGGCCGCGGCGGCGTTGATGTTGGGGACGAGCTTCTTAACCTCGCGGCTGCGGGAGGAGGTGCCGGATAAGGAGCTCAGCCACGCGTTTGAGTAGGACAGGCTTAGCCCTGCTTGATTCATACGCATCCCCTGTCGTGCTAGCATCTGATGTATGCGCACCACTTTGGATATAGCGGACGATGTTCTAATGGCGGTCAAAGAGAAGGCACGACGGCAGAAGCGTAGTGCCGGAGACCTCCTGTCCGAGCTCGCCCGAGAGGCGCTGACCCATCGGTATCGGGAGGACTCTAAAGCCAAGAAGCCGAAGAGCTTCTATGGTTTCGACCCGCTGCCTTCCCGTGGAGAGGCTGTCTCCAACGAGCTGATTGACAAGCTCCGCGAAGAAGATCTCGGGTGATGCGAGCGCTCCTCGATATCAACGTGCTCCTCGCCCTGCTGGATGCAGACCACGTCGACCATCAGCGAGCCCGAGAGTGGATCTCAGGGGAGATCCAGCACGGCTGGGCCTCCTGCGCCCTGACGCAAAACGGATTCGTCCGCATCATCAGCCAGCCCAAGTACCCGAGCCCGGTTTCGCCTTTTGAGGCCGTCGAGCGGCTGCGCCGAGCGACCCGCACTGAGCACGAAGGATAGCCACGGCCTTCGGACTGAGCCGCTCGCCACTGAAACGGGATAATCCATGACAGTTGGGTCATGCCACTCCAGAACCCTCTCGCACTCCCGCTCCCAATCCTCCAGATATTCAGTGAAGGTGATCTGGTGATGAACGATATAGGCGCCTGCCTGCTCAAGGGCCAAGGGTAGGCCACCCAAAATCTCCGCCAGTCGACCCGCCTGCTCGGCATCATCCGCGGCGGACGTCCTTTTATTTTCTGTCCGCTGGAGAAGGAATCGGGCTGCCTCTTCTCGAGAAAGCTCGCCGAGCGACTGCTCCCGAATCGCAGGAGGCCATACTCGACGACGTGAGGTAATCAGGACGTGCCCGCTCCCAAGTCGAGGCAGCATCTCTCGAACAGGCCTTTGCCGCCTCATCCGTATCGATATTATCCAGGATCAGCAGCCACCGGGAATGATCCCGAAGCCAGACGAGGACGGCCTCAACCGTCTCCGCCTCCACTCCCTTTCCATATTCGGAAAGATCCAGAAGACTCGGCCGCGCCAGACTCGCCAAACCAGACCGCAACGCCTCCGGAGAGTCCGCCACCACGAAAAGAGCCGTGTCGTACCGATCTCCTGATCGCCACGCGTACTCCACCCCCAGCCGCGTCTTGCCGATCCCTCCCAGGCCATGAATCGCCTGAGTAATCGCCGTGGCCTGGGCCGGGCTCTGAAGGTTATCGATGAGGCGCTGCAACTCCTCATCCCGGCCTTTCAGGAGGTCGCCGAGAGGGAGGAACGGCAGGTTGTGGAGGCGGGGAACGCTCGATCCTCGTTCCGTCCTCACCCGAGTCGGTTTCTTGCCAGTGATGCCCCACTCGAGGCGATCCAATCCTTCCTCTGTAACACCCTCGCGCAGATCTACATAGGTAACCTCTCTAAGAAACAGAGGAAAATCTGGAACTGTAGGGCAGCCGGGCAAGAGGACAGGGATGACCGGAAGCTCCCGCCGGACCAGTTGGGTCAGGGAGGCCCTCATCTCAAGATTCTCCCAGGGACCGAGGCCGTCCCGTCCTACGAGGACTGCTGAGGAACGGACGGAGGCAATAATCTCCTCGATAGCCTCCTGCCAAGGGTGTCCAGGCGCCAACTCCCACTCATCCAGCCACACCAGCAACCCTCGACCCTTCAACGCCTCCGCAATCTGGCGGACGACGGGTTTGTCCGTGCTGTTGTGGCTCAGGAAGATGTCGAAGGTCTCAGCCAGAGCAGATCTCCTCTGGTAGTCCTTCAAGTTTACCGGACTTCTAGAGGTACGGCGGCTCGTCGTACAAGTACAACGAGCCGTCGCCGCGGACGACAATCCGTCATACCTGTACAACAGAGCGTTGTAGAGGTACGACGGAGCGTCGTACTCGTACGACGATCTGTCGCCGCGAACGACGGGCCGTCGTACTCTTCGGCAGAGCGTTGTAGCGTTACGACGGCTCGTCGTACGCGTCCAACGGTCCGTCGCTACGGACGACAGACCGTCGTACAAGTACAACAGAACGTTGTAGAGGTACGACGGAGCGTTGTACTCGTACGACGATCTGTCGCCGCGGACGACGAGTCGTCGTACTCTTCGACGGAGCGTTGTAGAGCTACGACGGCTCGTCGTACACGTCCAACGGTTCGTCGCCGCGGACGACGGTCCGTCGCCACGAACGACAAGCCGTCGTACAGGTACGACGGAGCGTTGTAGAGATCAGGGGGAGACGGCGCGTTGCTGGACAATTGCCGCCTCTATCCTCCCGGCCGTCGCGAGCCTCAGGCCATCTTCCGCAGGAGGTCTTCGAGACGGTCGTAGCTCTGGTTCGCGCCGTCCTTCATGCCGGTCTTGAGGGCCGCGTCGCGATTCTCCTTCGACGGATAGAGCATGGTGGCCGTCATTCGGGTCTTGCCGTCCTCCTCGGTGAGGACCAGCGTGTTGAGGGTCTCGGGCCAGTCGGCGCCCCACGACTCGGTGTGGACGAGCCGTTCGGGCGCCACGACCTCCTTGTAGGTACCCCGCATTCCCATTTCGGCGCCGTCGGCCTTGCGCCAGACGAAGTGCCACTCCCCGCCCGGGCGGAGGTCGATCTCGCAGACGGGCATGGTCCAGCCGTCCGGGCCGAGCATCCACTGAGAGAGGTGCTCGGGTACGGTGTAGGCCGCCCAGACGAGCTCGCGGGGGGCGTTGAAGACGCGGGTCATGACGACCTCCCGGTCCGAGGGAGTGGTGATGTCGGTCGCGTTCCGGGCGGTGCCGATCTCATTTGCTGTGGCCATCTTGGGTCTCCTTTTTTTGCAGGGTTTGAAGGTAGTCGTCCAGTCGCTGGTGGCTCGCTTCCCAGAAGCGGCGATAGCCCTCGGCCCACTCGGCAACTTCCTTGATGGGGGCCGCTTCGAGCGTGCGAGGGCGCCACTGGGCCTCACGGCCTTGGGCGATTAGGCCGGCGCGTTCGAGCACCCGGAGGTGCTTGGAGATGGCGGGACCGCTCATCTCGAACGGCGCCGAGAGCTCCTTGACCGTGGCCGGACCCGTGGCGAGCCGGGCGAGGATCGCGCGGCGCGTGGGATCGGCGAGAGCGGAAAAGGTGGTGCTCAGGGAATCCATCGTCATGGGTATCTCACCTCGCGGTTACGTAACCATATGGTTATATAACAGGGGCGGTGGGGTGTCAAGGGTCTGTTCTCTTTGTCTTGAGCCCGTAGAGGTCGGAATAATTGGCGGGGGTGGCCCGCCGTTCTCCAGACTCCCAAGTTCCCAGGGTTCACACCCTGGGCCACGAGTCTCCCCGCCCTACGGGGCTCAAGAGGGGGAATGCGCGGCTGGCGGCGGAGGCGTCACCTCCTCCGCAACCGGCTGATCGCCTCCGGTGTCCTCCGGCTCCTCCGGCGCCTGTTCCTCTTCTCCCTCCCCGCCGAAGATCGTCGCCATCCTCTTCTTGAGCCAGTCGCTGAACTGGAGGCCGAACTCGCGCTGGGTCTCTTCGAAACGGGGCTCGTGTTTGAGGTTGCAGACGGCGGTGGGCTTCTGGCCGGGGAGGAAGATCTCGTCGATTTTCGAGGGACAGATGGGGCGGGCGCGCAGGCCGCTGTCACGGCAGATGGTGGCGTGCTCCAAGCCCTCG
>CAXTNS010000345.1:0-2161 GCA_964245465.1 uncultured Thermoanaerobaculia bacterium | reverse complement strand
CGCGCAGGGCCGACTTCATGTAGCGGCCCCAGATGGGCAGGGCCGCCCGGGAACCGGAGAGGGTGGGGGCGCCGGGGTTGTCCCGCCCCACCCAGACGACGGTGACGCGGTCTGGACGGTAGCCGGCGAACCAACTGTCGCGGGCCTCGTTGGTGGTCCCCGTCTTGCCGGCCACGGGGCCAGGGACTCCATAGCGCCGCACGCCCCGGGCCGTGCCGCGGTCGACGACGCCTTCGAGGACGGAGGTGGTGATGTAGGCCACCTGTGGAGAGAGGACGCGCTCGGGTTTCTTCGCTCCGGTCTCCGGGAGCGGCTTGCCTTCGGGGTCGAGGGCCGCGGCGATGCCATGGATCACGGGGCGGACGCCGCCGGCCGCGAGGGTCGAGTAGACGGTGGCGATCTCGCGCGGCGTGACCTCGGCGGAGCCCAGGGCCATGGCGGGGACCTCGTCGATCTCCGATTCGATCCCCATGCGGTGGGCCGTGGCCGCCACCTTGTCGAGCCCCACGTCCATGGCGAGGCGGATCAGGGGCACGTTGCGGCTCTGCTCCAGGGCCGTGCGAGCGGTGATCTTGCCGCGGAAGGCGCCGTCGGCGTTCTTGGGGGTCCAGCGGCTGCCACCGGTCTTCAGGGTGAGCGGCTCGTCGCGCAGGATGGTGGCGGCGGAGACCTTGCCGGTCTCCAGGGCCGTGACGAGGACGATGGGCTTGAAGGCGCTCCCCGCCTGGCGGTGGGCCTGGGAGACGCGGTCGAACTCGCTCTTGCCGTAATCCCGGCCGCCGACATAGGCAAGGATGGCGCCGGAGCGGGGATCGACGGTGAGGAGCGCTGCTTCCAAGGGGGCAGCGCTGCGGCGGCCCCGGCGATCCAACTGGTCCAGGACCTCGCCGACCGCCTCGCGGGCGATCTCCTGGTCCCTCATGGCAAGGGTGGCGAAGAGATGGATGCCGCGGTTGCCCAGCCGGCGCAGGCCGAAGCGCTCGCGGGCCTCGACCGCCATGGCGTCGGCGAAGTGGGGCGCCGGCCGGCCGCCGAGCTTCATCGGAGAGGTTTCGAGCGGAGTGGCGAGGGCGCGCTCCAGGCGGGTGGTGTCGATCCACTCCAACTCGGCCATGCGGCGCAGCACCTCGTCGCGCCGCTCGCGGGCGTGGTCCGGGTTGGCCAGAGGGGAGTAGTAGGCCGGGGACTTGATCATGCCGGCGATCGTGGCGGCCTCTTCCAAGGTCAGCTCGGTGGCGTCCTTGCCGAAGTAGGCCCGGGCGGCCGTGCCGAGGCCGTAGTACTGGATGCCGCCCCCGCCGCCCAGATAGATGCCGTTCAGGTAGCCCTGGAGGATGGTGCGTTTGCTGTGGTGGGCCTCGACGGCCACGGCGATGACGGCCTCGCGGACCTTGCGGAAGAGGCTCCGCTCGGAGGTCAGGAAGACGTTCTTGACGAGCTGCTGGGTGAGGGTGCTGCCGCCCTGGGCGACCTCGCCTTTGCGCAGGTTGACCCAGAGGGCGCGCAGGATGCCGGTGGGCGAGACGCCGGGATGCCAGTAGAAGGAGTCGTCCTCGGCCGCGAGCACGGCCCGCACCACGTGCTCGGGCAGCTCCGGGACGCTCACCGGCCACTTCTCCCTCGCTTCCTCCCCATAGTAGGTAGCGAGGACGGGGGCTTCGAGCGCGATCCGTTCGACGGGCTGGCCGTCAGCGCGGATCTCGGAGACCTTGCGGCGCTTGAACTGGAAGAGCAGGAGCTGTCCGGGGACGGGTCCCTCCGGCGTCCTGTGCCGCCGGAGCCGGACGGCGAGCCCGTCGTCCAGGGTGCGGAAGCGGCCAGAGGGGATCCCCTCGCCCTCGTAGGCGCTGTAGCCCAGCTCTTCCAGCTCAGAGGCCAAAGCGGCGGGGCTCGTCTCGTCGCCCACCCGGATCTCGGCCGCCGTGCCATAGAGGCGCGAGGGGGCGTTACTGGGTCCCGCGCCGATGTCGCCGAAGGCCTTCAGATAAGGAAAGAGCAGCCAGACGGTGACGGCGAGGAAGAGAGCGAAGACTCCGCCCAGCATATAGAGGATGCGGCGCAGACGCGGATGGGTCCGCAGCAGCCGGCGCCAGGCAGCCAGGCGAGGCCAGCGGCGGCGCTTCTCGGCCATGTCGAAGAAGTCGCGGTAGAGCTGCCAGAT
>CAXTNS010000344.1:0-7393 GCA_964245465.1 uncultured Thermoanaerobaculia bacterium | reverse complement strand
CTCTCCCCGCCTCCCCCACCAGGGCTCCGGCCGGCACGCGGCAGTCATTGAAGGCGACGGTGCCCAGGGGATGTGGAGCCATCACCTCGATCCGCTCGGGGATGGAGAGGCCCGGGTTGTCCGCCTTCACGAGGAACGCACCGAAGGCCCGCTCGCCCGCTTCAGGCAGACGGCAGAAGACGACGTAGAAATCCGCGATCCCCGCGTTCGAGATCCACGTCTTGGCGCCGTCGATCACCCAACCGTCTCCGTCCCTCCGCGCGTTCGTGCTCATGGCCATGACGTCCGAACCGGCCTCGGCTTCGGAAAGGGCGAAGGCGGGGATGGCCCGTCCCTCGGCCACCCGGGGGAGCCATGTCTGGCGCTGCTCTGGAGTTCCGAAAAGGGAGATCGGCCCGGAGCCCAGTCCCTGGAGGGCGAAGGCGAAGTCGGCCAGGCCGGAGTACCGGGCCAGCGTCTCGCGGATCAGGCAGAGGGAGCGCACGTCGAGTCGGGCGCCCTCCGACGAAACAGCCCGGCGCAGCCAGCCGCCCTGGCCCAGACGGCGGACGAGCTCGCGGCAGGCGCCGTCCACGTCGTCATCCTCGTGCTCGGCGAGCGGCGCGATCTGGTCCCGGCACCAGCCGTCGAGGTCACGGGCGAGATCCCGGTGGGCCTCGTCGAAGAACGGCCAAGAGAGGAAGGAGGCGTCGGGCATCCTTCAATCCCCCTGAAAGACGGGCTTCTCTTTCGCCGCGAACGCCCGGAAGGCGCGGGCGAAGTCCTCGGTCTGCATACAGATCGCCTGCGCCTGCGCCTCGGCCTCGATGGCCTGGTCGACCCCCATGTCCCACTCGTGGTGGAGCTGGCGCTTGGTCATGGCATGGGCGAAGGTGGGGCCGTGGGCGATGGAGCGCGCCAGCTCCCGCGCCTCCGCCTGGAGATTGTCCGGCTCGACGATCCGGTTGTAGAAGCCCCACCGCTCGGCCTCGGCGGACTCCATGAAGCGGCCCGTGTAGAGCAGCTCCGACGCCCGTCCCTGGCCGATGATGCGCGGCAGGATGGCGCAGGCCCCCATGTCCGCCCCCGAGAGACCCACGCGGGTGAAGAGGAAGGCCACGCGGCTCCGGGGGGTGCCCAGCCGCAGGTCCGAAGCCATGGCGAGGATGGCGCCCGCCCCGGCGCAGATGCCGTCGATGGCCGCCACGATCGGCTGCGGACAGTGGCGCAGGGTGCGCACCAGCTCGCCCGTCAGCCGCGTGAACTCCAGCAGGACCAGCGGACCGATGATCTCGTGGACGTCGCCCCCCGAGCAGAAGTTCTCACCCGCGCCCGTGATCACCACGGCCTTGACCTCCTCTACGTGCCGGAGGCGGTGGAACGTGTCAGAGAGCTCGCGGTAGGAATCGAACGTCAGCGGGTTCTTGCGCTCGGGGCGGTTGAGGGTGACGGTGGCGACGCGGTCCTCGAAGGTCCATCCGAAGTGCTGAGGGCGGATGTCTTCGAGCGGGATTCGGTTGTTCAAAAGGTCCTCTCCTCAAATCGTGCTCGTCCCCAGAAGCTCCGCCTGACGCTGGCGGGCGAGATTCCGTTCGAGCTGCTCCTTGCCGGTGAGGTACTGCACCGGCCAGGGCTGCATCGTGTAGCCGAGCTGAGCCGCGGCGCGGAGGGTCCAGTTGGGATCCGCGAGGTGAGGCCGGGCCAGGGCGCAGAGATCGGCGCGGCCGGCGGCGATGATCGAGTTCACCTGATCGGGCTCGGTGATGTTGCCCACGGCGATAGTGTTGATGCCCGTCTCGTTGCGGATGCGGTCCGAGAACGGCGTCTGGAACATGCGCCCATAGACGGGCCGGGCGTTCGGTGTGGTCTGCCCCGCCGAGACGTGGACGATGTCCACGCCCGCGAGGTGGAACGCGCGGGCGATCTCCACCGCGTCGGCGCCGTCGATGCCGCCTTCGACCCAATCGGTGGCGGAAACGCGCACGGACATGGGCCGCTCCCGGGGCCAGACCTCGCGCAGGGCGCGGAAGACTTCGAGCGGGAAGCGCAGGCGGTTCCCGAGGGAGCCGCCGTACTCATCCATCCGCCGGTTGGAGACCGGCGTGATGAAACCTGAGAGGAGATAGCCGTGCGCGCAGTGCAGCTCCAGCATGTCGAACTCGGCTTCGAAGGCCATTCGGGCGGCGCGCACGAACTCGTCGCGCACGCGGTCCATGTCCTCCCGGGTCATCTCGCGAGGGACCTGCATGCCGTGTCTGAAGGGCAAAGCCGAGGGCGCCATTACGGGCCAGCCGCCCTCCTCCAGGGGCACGTCGTTGCCCTCCCACATGAGGCGGGTCGAGCCCTTGGCGCCCGAGTGGCCGAGCTGAAGGCAGATCTTCGACCGGCTCCACTGATGGACGAAACGGGTCACGCGGCGCCAGGCTTCCACATGCTCCTGCTTGTACATGCCCGTGCAGCCGAGCGTGATGCGGGCCTCGGGCGAGACGCAGGTCATCTCCGTGACGATCAGCCCGGCCCCGCCGAGCGCCCGGGCGCCCAGGTGGACGAGGTGGAAGTCGTTCGGTGTCCCATCCTCCGCGCTGTACATGTCCATGGGCGAGACTATGACGCGGTTCTCGACCGTCATCCCCCGCAGGGTGAAAGGCGTGAACATGGGCGGCGGCGGCGATGGCGGCAGAGAATTGGCGGCTTCGCGGCTGGCCCGGCTGGCGAACCAGCGCTCCACCCCTTCGAGATAGACGCTGTCGCGCAGGCGCAGGTTCTCATGGCTCACGCGCTGGCTGCGGGTGAGGAGGCTGTAGGCGAACTGCTCGGGGTCGAGCCGGGCGTAGCGCCGCACGTTCTCGAACCACTCCATGGAGTTCCTGGCCGCGTTCTGGAGCCGCAACGCCTCGGTGCGCCGCTCTTCCTCGTAGGCCGGCAGGGCCTGCGAGAGGTCGGGCTGCCCGTGGACGATGCGGGCCAGGGCGATGGCGTCCTCCATGGCGAGCTTGGTCCCCGAGCCGATCGAGAAGTGGGCCGTGTGGGCGGCATCGCCGATCAGCACCAGGTTCTCGTGCCACCACCGGGCGCAGTGGATACGGTTGAACTGGAGCCATGGCGCTGCGCGCTGATGGGGCGGGATGTTGGCCTGGAGGCGGTGGCCGTCGAGCCACGGGCCGAACATCTCCTCGCAAGCTGCGATGGTGCCGTCGACGTCCAGCCGGTCGAACCCGGCGTTGCGCCAGGAAAGCTCGTCACACTCCACGATGAAGGCCGACAGCCGGTCGCTGAACCGGTAGGCGTGGGCCTGGAAGATGCCGTGCTGGTTCTCGATGAAGACGAACGTGAACGCGTCGAACAGCCGCGTGGTGCCAAGCCACACGAAACGCGCCTGGCCGAGGATCACGTCCGGCCGGAACACCTCCGCATGCTGCCGCCGGACGGCGCTGTTGACCCCATCGGCCGCCACGATGAGGTCGGCTTCGCCGATACCGAGGCCCAGCCCGTGCAGGTCCGAGTCGTCGCGAACCTCCACGCCAAAGCGCAGGTCGACCCCCAGACCGGCGGCGCGCCTCTGGAGGATCTCCAGCAATTTGACGCGGGCGAGGCCAGCGAAGCCATGGCCGCCGGACGTGATCGTCCGCCCCTTGTAGTGGATGTCGATATCGTCCCAGCGGGCGAAGTTGTCGGAGATCTCCTGGAACGTCTCCGGATCGGCCGCCTGGAAGTTGCCAAGTGTCTGGTCCGAGAAGACCACGCCCCACCCGAACGTGGCGTCCGGAGGATTGCGCTCGATCAGGGTGACCTGGTGGGAAGGGTCTGCCTTCTTGAGCAGAAGGGAGAAGTACAACCCCGCCGGTCCGCCGCCGATGACGGCAACCTTCATGGGCGTCTCCAGGCGAGGAATGCGGTCGCGCTCACCGGGGCGAATGCTAGCACGGGCGGTCAGCGCCGACGACGCCAGACGGAGGGGTGCCGGCCATCATGGACCACGGCCAGGATGTGGATCTCGTCGTCGATCAAGGCTTAGTACACGCCATAGGAAAACTGCCGCAGAGGAGCCCGCCGGATATCAAGGTGAACGATCTGATAAAGGTGTGGGTTGTGCTGGATTCGGGAAAGCGTATTCTCGACGCGTTCCAGAAACGTTTCTCGAAGTCCGGATTGGCGCTCTTCATACCAGGATGCTGCTTCGTCGAGGTCACGCTCGACGAAGGGACGGAGGACGAGCCTCATGCCTACCTGAGAAGACGAGCCTTCATTTCTTCCCAGGAGATGCCTGATTCGGGACTGGTGCGGGCCTCAAGAAGCCTGGCTTCGAGCAGTTCCTTAAGGTCAGACGACAGGGTGAAGTCGGGGGGAGGTGAAGCCTGTTCCCAAAGCTCCTGCGCAAGCTCAAGTTGCTCCTCAACCGGCAGGTCCCGGGCGAGACGGGAGAGATCAGCCTTTGTCATGCCCGCAGTATAAACCAGTCTCTACCCTTTGCGATATTCCGCGCCTTTATTGCCGCAAACCATGCCAGACGCCTGCGATCGGTTATACGGTCACCTACCACTCTTCTAAGCTGTAGAACACAGGCTTCCTGCCGCCCGGAAACGCTCGGCCTCGTCGTCAGCGCCTTTCGAGGGTCCGCCAAGCCTCAGGCAGGCGTCGCACCTTTCGGTGAGGGCCAGGGAGACGGGCATCATGAGGTCCTCCTAGGCGGATCCGCCCACGCTGGCCTTGCCCTCGCCGATCATCGGCAGGGCCATGTTGACTCCGATGATGGGGACGTGCCTCACCCTGAAGATCTCCACGGCGGCCCGCTTGAGCACCCGCAGGTTCTCCGCCCTCTCTCCGGGCGATCTCGCTCCCGCGGTGTAGGGTCCGGCGACCATGATCCACATGGAGGCTGATTCTATCCAACCCACACGTTCATGCAGGGCCACGCGGAAAGCAGCGCAAGTCCGCATGTTCGTGCGGGATACTCCGCCCAGGCAGACCCATTAGGCTCATTTCAACCCTCCCGCGAGGGAGCTCACGAAAGGAGCCCAAGCATGAAAGTGTTCCGTTTCACCGGTCTGCTCGTCATCGCCGCCGCCCTCCTCACCGACCCGGCGAAGACCGCGGCCGCGACCGCCCCCGTAACCTGCTGGAGCGTCTGCAGCGGGCATGAGTATTTTACCAAGTGCTGGGCCAGCCTCTCCCGGTGCTGCAGCCTCAATCGCCGCTGCCCAGACCCGTGGGTGTTCGAAACCGGAGACTGCACCGACGGCACGAACTCCTGCCCCATCCCCCCGTAGACCTGGGCAGAGCCGAGGCGGGCCGTCGGAAAGCGGTCCGTCTCGTCTCTACCCGGCCCGGGCGAAATGGAACGCCGCTCCGAGTCACTTACAAGCGACTCGGATACACTGTCCAGAGAAGCGGCTTCCCAGAATGCGCCATCGCTCCTCTCCGCGCCTCCGGTGCGTCCTCTTCGGCCTGCTCCTGCTGGCCGCCGGCCTCCCCTCGTCCGGGTCCGAGCGCGGCTTTCCCCTGATCCAGACGTACGATCCCGGCCTCGCGGAGGCGGACACCCAGAATTTCGACGTGGCCACGGACTCCCGGGGGCTCGTCTACGTAGGCAACGGCGGGGGCCTGCTGATCTACGACGGAGCGTGGTGGCGGAGCCTGCCGATCGGCAAGGCCAAGGCCGTCTTCTCCCTGGCGAGCGGCGCGGACGGCCGCATTGGAGCGGGCGGCGTCGACGAGCTTGGATTCCTGGCGCCGGACGCGGCGGGCACTCTCCAGTACGTGTCGCTCGCCGGCCAGCTCCCTCCGGAGGACCGGCAGTTCGGGCAGGTGATGAACCTCTACTCTCTCGGCCGGGGCTTCGCCTATCTCACGGACCGCTGGCTCCGGGTGTGGGACGGCTCCCGGCTGGCCACCGTGGCCCGCTTCCCCGGAGACCGCCCCTTCGCGGCGAGCTTCGCGGTGGGCAAGACCCTCTACGTCTGGACGCGCGATGGACTGTTCCGGCTCGCGGGAACGAGCCTCCAGCCGGTGGCTGGCGGCGAGGTGTTCCGGGGCCGCCGGGTGGACTTGATCCTGCCGGCGACTGGCCCAGAAGACATCGACGGCGGCCTGCTCGTGTCCGTGCGCGGCGAGGGCCTGTTCCTGTTCAAAGACGGGCAGGCCGTGCCGTTCGCGCCCGCGGCGTCGCGGTGGACGGCCGAGAAGAGGCTCTTCACCGGTCTCCGGCTGCCGGACGGCCGCTGGGCTCTCGGCTCCATTCTGGGCGGCGTTCTCCTACTGCGGCCGGATGGCGAGATGGACCAGGTGATCGATACCCGCGTGGGCCTGTCGGACGACTTCGTGGGAGGCATGGCGCTCGACCGCGAGGGGTCGCTGTGGCTGGCCCTGAACAACGGCCTCGCCCGCGTCGAGGTCTCCTCTCCCCTCTCGGTGATCGATCGCCGTTCGGGCCTCCAGGGGAGCGTCTACAGCGTGGCGCGCCACCGAGGCCGGCTCTGGGTGGCGACCTCGGAAGGGCTGGCGGCCGTGGTGGGCGGCGCCGGAGACGCCGTGCCGGGGATTCCGCCCTCCGCCTGGAGCCTTTTGTCCGTGGGAGACGACCTGCTCGTGGGCACCGCTTTCGGGGTCTACGTGATCCGGGACGGAAGCCCCGGCGAGATCCGCGGCACGGAGCATGGGACGGCGTTCGCCCTGGAGCGCTCCCGCGTGGACCTGGACCGCGTGTGGGTGGGAACGGGGGACGGGCTCAGCTCGATTCGCCAGGAGGGCGGCGAGTGGCGGTATCAGGGCAGGATCGAGGGGGTGCCGCGCGAGGTCCGAAATCTGTTGGAAGGAGACGACGGCGTCCTCTGGTGCGTCACAGGCCTCGACGGCGTCGTGCGGGTCGAGCTCTCCGCTTCGGGCCGGTCTCGGGTGAGACAGGTTCCTGGAAGTGAGGACGCCAACCTCTTCCGTGTGGGGGACCGCATCCTGGCGGCACGAGACGGCCGGTTGTTTCGCCTGGACGAGGGAAAGGCCGCGCTGGTGGAAGACCCTTCGCTCGCGAGCCTCGGCGGCCAGGGTCCTTTCAACCTCGCGGTCGAAGACGCCGAAGGCAATCTCTGGCTGAACACCCGGCCTCCTTCCCTGGCTTCGCTGCGGAGCGGCGGCTGGGAGACCCGCTCGCTCCTCGAAGTGCCGGCCCGCGCCATCACCACGATCTACGCGGAGCCAGACGGGCAGGTCTGGCTGGGGACCGAGAGCGGTCTCCTCCGCTATGACAGGCCTTCGCGGGGCCAGGGTCCGGCCCTGTCCGCGCCCCTCCTGGCCCGGGTCACCACGGCGGGCAACAAGCTCCTCTTCGGCGGCGCGCCGGGCGTCAACCCCGCGACGGTGGAGCTGCCGGCGAACGTGCACCGGCTGCGGATCGACCTCGCGCCGCTCTCCTTCCGCGCCG
>CAXTNS010000343.1:1876-7399 GCA_964245465.1 uncultured Thermoanaerobaculia bacterium | reverse complement strand
ACTAAGGAGCGATCAGGGATGTCAGCAAGGTATGAAGGAAAGCCGTTCCTCCGATTACTCGAACTATACGTCCTTTGGACGATTGACCAACTGCCGCAAGAGAGTCGTCAGAATCTTGTCGATATGACGCCGAAGCTGGCCGAGACCTATGGCTGCTCAGGCGAGTGGCACGAGATCATTGCGCAGCAGATGGAGTTCCCGAAGAACATGCCGAGTCTCGTTCGCGGGATCTGGGAGAAGAACCGGCGGCTGGCGGAAGAGAACGGCGAAGAGCTGGATCCTCAGTACTTTGCAGAAATTTTCGTGGATAGGAATCTCATTTGATCCCCCCACGCGGCACTGACCCAGAGAAGATAGGTGCCAAGTGTGTGTACAAGGGCGACGGCACGTCGTCCCTCGCCGACGCTGTCTCGCGCGGTGCTGATCTGCCGCCCGGGGTAACGGGCTGCCGCCGCGTTACGGCGCTTTGTCTCCCAAGGCAGGATTGACCTGTCGGCGTAGTCCTTGGAGCGCCGGCGGGACGCCCACGTACCCCTACCGCCCTGCTCGGAACCCGAACGAGCCTCTCGCGGAACCCCGCGGAAGGCTCGTTCCAACCGGCGAGCCTCCCGCGGAGGCGAACGGGTCGTTCGTTCCACCCGGCGAGCCGACTTCAGAGGCGAACGGATCGCTCGTTCCGCCCGGCGAGACGACTTTGAAGACGAACGAGTCGCTCGTTCCGTCCGGCGAGCCGACTTTGCAGGCGAACGGGTCGCTCGTTCCACCGAGCGAGCCATCCGTTCCGGTCTCAAGCCCACTCGTTCCGTCCGGCGAGCCTTCCGTAGGGGTCACAAACCCATTCGTTCCATCCGGTGAGCCTTCCGTAGGGGTCACAAACCCATTCGTTCCATCCGGCGAGCCTTCCGTAGGGGCCACAAGCTCGCTCGTTCCGTCCGGCGAGCCTCCTGTAGAGGTAAAAAGAAAAGCGGAGTGAGTCAGGCCGGCAGGGTGGCGACTTCCGGTGACATTGTGCCGTCCCTCCTGCTCAAGGACGCGCTGGTCGGGAAGGTGGTCTCGACTGTAGGAGAAGCGGTGAGCTCGTTCGCTGAATGCGAGTCTGCCTTTCACAAGGTCCTGGCTGAGTACCCATAACCAAGATCTTTTCCTTACCGGGAATTACCAAGTTGGAATATAACCGCCGGCCGCCTAAGCGGGCGGCACTGACACCGGCCTCTGCCGCTGGCAAATCCAAGCCCAAGAAACGAGCCTGAAAGACCAGCTTTCGGCATCGTCCACCAGACCCCTCAAACGGTCGGTGTGATAGATAGCGTCCATGAGCTCATCTTCGGCTCCCCCCGATTCAGGAGATCCATTCGCTCGTACGCCTCGTCGCCGCCTCTGGCTGAGGCCGCGACTCGACTGGCTTTTGGTGTGCGTGCCGGTGGCTATCGCCCTCAGGTTCTTGCCGTCGCTGGAGAGCCCAACGGCACTTTTTGTCGTCTCGGGACTTGCGATTGTCCCTCTGGCCGGGTGGATGGGGCGTGCCACCGAGCACTTGGCCGCGCACCTCGGGCAGGGCGCCGGCGGGCTCCTGAACGCTACTTTCGGCAACGCCGCCGAGCTCATCATCGGGCTTTTCGCTCTTTCGAGGGGGTTGACGGGCGTTGTCAAAGCCTCCATCACCGGCTCCATCATTGGCAATATCCTGCTCGTCCTCGGCCTTTCCTTTCTCACGGGCGGCCTTAAATTCCGCAAGCAGGAGTTTAGCCGTGTGGCTGCGGGCGTCTCGACGACGGCGCTCACGCTCGCTGCCATTGCCCTCATGATCCCGACGGTCTTCCACCAGACGGCTGCTGAGGTACCTGTGGCGCAGGGCGGCTGGACGTCGGAGAAGGAGCAAGGGCTCTCGCTCGCCATCGCCGTCGTGCTCTTCTTGACCTACGCTCTGATGCTCGTCTTTTCGCTGATAACGCACCGGGAGGTGTTCGGCGCGGATGAATCCAAAGACGTGGCCTGTAAAGCGGGCGAAGAGTTGACTCGCATGGAGGCCGAGGAGGGCGCGCACACGCCGTGGTCCGTGGGCAAGTCGACCGGCGTCCTGTTGGGGGCGACTGCCTTCGTCGCACTCCTCTCTGAATTCCTGGTCGGCGCCATCGAGAGTGCACGCGAGTCCCTGGGTCTGACCGAGATCTTCGTCGGCGTCATCGTCGTCGCCATCATCGGCAACGCCGCCGAGCACTCCTCGGCAGTCCTTATGGCGCTGCGCAACAAGATGGACATCAGCATCGGCATCGCCATTGGCTCCAGCCTCCAAATCGCGCTCTTCGTCGCCCCGGTGCTGGTCTTCGCCTCCTACCTTTTCGGCCGACCGATGAATTTTGAGTTCACCGTGCCGGAGGTCGTTGCGGTGGTGGCCTCGGTTGTCATTGTCGAGCAGATCAGCAGCGACGGCGAGAGCAATTGGATCGAGGGGCTCCAACTCCTTTCGGTCTACGCCGTGCTCGCTGTGCTCTTCTATTTCCTCCCCGACGTGACCCCGGCGGGGGCCCACCAGTAGTCCGCGATGAAAACCGCACTCGGAGAATAACCGAGCTTGTAGCCGCGCCGAACGGGTTCAACCTCCGTCTCCATCTTCGTGAGGCCGTGGTGAGGGGATCGCGTTCCGGCGATCGTTAGAGGGAAGACGCTCACCGAACGCCCGACGAAACGGGCCGGAGACAAGGGGGTCTTTCGTGAGACTCTGCCTGGACGTTGGACCGCTGGAGCCGTGGGAGGGATGACATGGACTATTACATCCCTCTTCCCAAGCTTCTCCCGAACCTTCCCGCCGATCTGCTGCACAAGCTCGGACCGGCGGCGGAACAGTTCGTCTCCCGCATCGGCGTGCGGCGGGTCCGCGAGGTCTGGAACGACACGCACGCCGTGTTCACCGGCGAGGTCGTCCTCACGGGCGAGCTCTCCCTCGGACCTTTCGTCCTCGGTACCCCGGGCGATGGCACCACGGAGTTCGCGTTCGAGCTGGTCACCGACCGGATGTCGCTGCTGCACCATGCGCTCGCGGCCGGCGAAGGGGCGTTCACACCCGGCACCGTGCCGCCGGAGTCCGACGCTCAGGTCAAGGCGATCCTCGCCGCCGACGGCCCGCCGCTGACGTTCCGGCTCCGCCTCCACCTGCCGCAGCTCCGGTTCCGCCCCGACCGGGAAAAATTCGTGCTCGGCGACCTCGTGCGCGACCCGGCGACCGGGAACGTGATCGGGATCAACGAGAGGCCCGGCAACCAGCCGCTCGACCTCCTGATCGCCGACATCAGCCTGGTCCTCGACTCGGCCAAGAGCTTCATCCCCGACTGGGAAGATTTCGACGTCGAGCTCCTCCCCACGATTCCGCCGTTCGTCTGGCGCTACGCGGAGGGTTGCAGCTTCGGCTTCGAAGGCTCGAACGTGCGCCTCGACCTTTCCAAGGCCGAGGGGATTCCCCAGGTCCTCGGCCGGCCGGGCTTTACCGAGGAGTGGATCGGCCTCTTCATCGGCCAGCTCCGGATGTTCGGGCTCGAGCAGGTCTGCCCGATCTTCCCGCCGGTCATCGAGCTCACCGAGTGGATCATCGGCTTCAACGACGGCGGCGTGAGCGGCCGCGCCGAGCTCGTCTGGCCGCGCCCGGCGGGCGACACGACGACGGCACGCCTCGAACGCCTGTCCCTCGAGATCGACCGCGGCCACTTCGTCCGCCTGAGCGGCGAGATGTCGATCTACCTGACGCACGACGATGCCGGCCCCGAAGACGACGTCATTCTGCTCGTCGGGCTCGCGTTCCGTGACGCTCCCGACGGCGGCTGGGCCGGCGAGGCGACGCTGCGCGTGGCCCCCGAAATGAGCGGTGCCAGCGAGGACGCGCTCCTCTTCATCCCGACCCGTTACCTGCGGTATGTCTTCGGCGGCACGACGGCCCTTCTGGCCATTGACGTCGCCGCCCACGCGGACTCCGCCGGCGCCTACGTCGCCTCCGGTCTGCTCGGCATCGCCGCCGTGCTCCAGCTCACCGGCGGGATCGTTCTCACCGAGCTCGCCGTCACCCGCTTCACCTCGCGCTTCTTCACCCAGGACGTCAACGGCCGCCGCATCCGGTTCCTCGACGCCGTGGTCGACATCCGCGCCAAGCTGAAGCTCGACGTGCCGCCGATCCTGATCCTGCCGGCGCTCGAGACTCCCGCGAACCAGCCGATCGGCATCGAGCTGCGCGAGCTGACGTTCCGTTTCGCCCTGAACGGCGGGGACGACGTGCCGGTGTTCGATTTCGTCTGGCCCGCCAACAGCATCACCTTTTCCAACACCGAGCAGCTCACGATGGGCGAATTCGTCCTCTTCAAGCTCGGCTTCGGCCGTTGGGACGAGGGCCTGTGGTTCGACCTCGGCGTCAGGCTCCGCGAGGCGCGCGGCGGCTCGGGAATGTCCGCGTTCGTGGTCCGCCTCTACTTCTCCCAGGCCGACGGCTGGGCGTTCCATCACGCCAGCATGGAGAACAGCGGCTTCAATTTCTCGCTCCTCCTCCCCGAGGTCCTCTACGTGCACGGCGCGATGCAGTGGCTCGACGGCCTGCAGGGATCGCTGCGCGCGTTCATCGTCGGCAACGGCACCGGCGCGCCCGACCGTTACGAGGAGCGCGGGTCGTGGATCTGGGAGATCGCCGCCACGCTCGCCGAGAAGACCGTGGTGGACCCGGAGACCAACGAGTCGTTCCGGATGCTGGTCATCACCGGCGACTTCGAGAACGCCTCCGGCTTCCCGCTACTCTCGACCGGCGCTTCCGCCTACGGTCTCTCCGCGCAGTACGTGCAGAACGCCCGGCCGAAGTTCGACGACGCGCACTCCAACCCGCCCGACTACGGCTGGTGGTTCATGGACCTCGAGCCGCGCTACCGGCTCGACGCCTCGAAGTGGGCGCCGGCCAGGGACGCCAACGGCTTCGGGCTCGGTATCGCACTCGGCTCGTCGTTCGACGGCGGGCGCGCCTGGAAGGTCAAAGGGGGCGTGCTCGTCCAGTCCGGTCCGGTGATCGTCGTCCACGCGCGCGGCGACGTCCTCGGCAAGCCGCCGACCCTGGGCCAGCCGCCGGGCACCAGCTCCGGCTTCGCCGCCGCCGTGGTGTGGGACGGCGTCGAGAAGTTCTTCTCGGCCGACCTGCGCCTGGAGCGCAAGGTCCCCGCCAGCGGCAAGATCCTCCAGCTCTCCGCTCCGCTCAAGGTCTTCGCCGACTTCGAGGAGACGAAGAACAGCTATCTGCACATCGGCCAGCACTGGCCGATGGAGCGGCGGGTCCTGGTGCGCCTGCTCAAGACGCTCGACATCTCGTTCTACGTCATGGTCGACGGGCGCGGCATCCAGGACCTCGCCGCGCACTCGGAGATCGACGTCCCCGGCACCGCCTTCGCGCTCGGCATCGGCGGGCGCTGGGAGAAGGGGCTCAAGAAGGGTCCGCTGCGCTGCTACTTCCGGCTGATCGCGGACGCCAACTTCGTCTTCTCGCTGGGCGAGATCGATCTGATC
>CAXTNS010000343.1:0-1866 GCA_964245465.1 uncultured Thermoanaerobaculia bacterium | reverse complement strand
GCGCTGAGCGTCGCCGGCGCCTTCACGATCGACGGCGGCTTGGGGCTCAAGGTCTACGGCCTCGGCTTCGAGCTGCACGTCTACGCGGACCTCGCCTGGCTGCTCGGCCGCGTCTGGGGGAAGATCGGGGTCAAAGTCGGCCTCCCCTGGCCGCTCCCGGACGTCAAGGCCGAGATCCCGTTCGGCATGGGCGACACGTCGGCCCTTCCCGAGCCGACCAGCTTCACGCAGGCGCTGGTGATGAGCCGGCCGGGGGACCGCGTCACGGCCCCCATCGCCGCGGGTGCCCTGGCCGCCAACGCCCCGGCGGTGCCGATCAACGCCGCGCTGTCGCTGTCGTTCGCCTACCCGACGCGCTCGGCGGCGTCCACCACCAGCTTCGTCCTCTCCGACAGCAACGTCACCACGTCCCACGTCGCCGCCGCGGAACACGAGTACATCTTCGACCTCGAGGACCTCGTGCTGTGGAAGGGCGAGGCGGGCACCGGCACCGTGCTTCCCGGCCCCTATGCCGGCGTATGGAAGGCCGAGCCGGTCAAGGCGGCCGGCGGCAAAGACGCGAGCCGCGTCCTCCATCTCCTCACCTGGGACCAGATCGACGCGCGCCACGTCGGCCCGAGCGCCGAGTACCTGGACGGCGCGCTCGACACCTACGATCCCTGCTCCGAGCCGCCGGAGGTAAAAGAGGTCTGCTTCGACGTCCACGGCGAGGCCTACGGACCGGTCGTTCCCGGCCGCACGCTCACCACGCCCACCGGACAGCGGCTGGAGGTCTCTTCGCGTTCGCCGCTCGCGACCTCCGAGTCGTTGCTGCGGAGAGACGCGGTCTTCGCCCAGCACGCGGAGGTCGTGCCTTGCCCGGTCTCCATTCCGGGAGTGGACGCTCCGCGCGCCATCCTCCTGCCCACGTTCGTACGCTACGGCGGCTCCCAGGCGAACCTCCCGGCACCGCACCCGCCGCACGCGGCCGACACGCTCGTCCTGCGCTATGCGCTCGCCGCGGAGGCTGTCCTGGTGACCATCGCCCAGCCCGAGCAGGGCTTCGTCACCGTGCGCTTCTTCCGCGGTGAGCAGCTCGTCCACGAGGACACCGGCACCCCCTTCGGCAGCTTCGAGGCCGGTTTCCAGCGCCGTCATCACCAGTCGAAGGTCCCCAGCACGCGCGCCGAGATCGTCTCCTGGCACGTCAAGGCGGGGCGCAACGAGAAGCGGCTGCCGCATCTCCTCGGCGCCTGCTTCGTCTTCCAGGCCGACCTCGACGCCCACGCGCGGCAGGAGGCCACGCACGACGCCTGGTCGCAGTTCTGGTCCGACCTCCTCGGCGCCGGCGGCGCGGCGAACGGCGGCCAACTGCTCGATCCGGAAACCCGCTATACGCTGGAGGCGCGGGTGCGCTGGCGGCACCGCGATCCCACGACCGGCGACGAGACCTCGCCCTCGGCGCCCCAGGTCATGCGGTTCCCGTTCGTCACCGAGGACGCGGAGGCCGCGCTGGCCCGCCCGCTCCGGCCGCGCTCGCGCGAGTTCACCGCCGCCGGCGACGACTGGGACGTCGAGACCGTGCCGGCCGACGGCGAGGAGGCGATCTACACCGAGCGCCCGCTCCACCTCACGTTCCGCGACGGGCGGTTCGACGCCTACTACGCCAGGTTCGGACGGCGCGTGGTGATGCGCCTCGTCGACGAACGGGGCCAGGACCTCTTCGACCGTCTCCAGTACCTGGCCACGCACGCCACCGAGCTCCCCGAGTACCAGCAGGCCTGGTACGAGTTCGTCACCGAGGGGTGCGCGCCGGGAGGCGCCTCGGTGCTCTGGCACGCGGGCGTCGCCCAGTTCACCACCGTGCTTGAGACCAATATGCGCTAC
>CAXTNS010000342.1:3461-7402 GCA_964245465.1 uncultured Thermoanaerobaculia bacterium | reverse complement strand
ATGTGGGGCCGCCCCTACGGAACCGTCTGCTCAGGGTGAGGTCGGCACCCGCACCATCTGATCGAACAGCTCATGGAGGGCGCGCTCGGGCTGGTCGCAGAGGCCGACGTGGACGGAGGAGACCTGGAGGATGGTGCTGCGGGGGGCCACGAGCCAGTGGAAGCGCTCGCGGAGGGAGAGGCGGGCGATGGGGCCCGCGTCCGGCCGGCCGGCGCAGATCCGGGGGATGGCTTCGAGGTGGTGGCGCACGAGGTCCAGATCGGTGTCGGTCCAGAGGGCGCGGAGACGGGGCTCGTTGACTTCGACGAGGGCCGCCAGGAAGTCCCTTTCGAGGCAGAAAAGGATCACGCCCGCGTTGATGAGCTCTCCGCGCTCCACCCGGGGGACCACCCGGACGATGCCGTAGTCAAACGAGGCGAGCGCGGGCACGCACCGCCTCCTCGGTGAACAGGGGCGCCGCTTCGCGACGACGGGTCAGGAACTCCAGGTAGCCGGCACGTTTTTCGGCGGGGTCGTCACCATTCGCGTTGAGCCAGTCGTCCGGGATCTGGCCGATCACTTCAGAGAACAGACTTTCGGAGAGGCGCGGAATCAGCCTTTGGCCGGCTTCTTCGATGCCGTCCGCCCAGGGCAGGAGGACGTGGTCGCGGATGGCGGGGAAGCGGCCGCGGGCGCTCGTCTCCAGGCTCTCCCAGTTGTGGTGGAAGTAGAGAGCGGCGCCGTGGTCGATGAAGTAGAGGGCCTTGTGCCACCACAGGAGGTTGGGGTTGCGCGGGGTACGGTCGACGTTGGTGACGAAGGCGTCGAACCAGACGGCCTCGGACGCCAAGTCGGGTTCGGCGCGGTCCGCGGCGGCGTCGAAGGTGGCGGAGCCGGGCAGGTAATCCAGGCCGAGATTCAGCCCTACGCTCGATTTCAGGAGGTCGCGGATCTCCGGGTCGGGCTCGTTGCGTCCGAGGGCCGCGTCCACTTCCACGAAGACCAGCTCGGGCACCTTGAGGCCCAGGGCGCGGCCGATTTCGCCGGCGATGAGCTCGGCCACCAGCGCCAGCGGTCCCTGGCCCGCTCCCCGGAATTTGAGGACGTAGAGCCCCAGGTCGTCCGCTTCGACGATCGCGGGCAGGGAGCCGCCTTCGCGGAGAGGAGTGACGTAGCGGGTGGCGTAGACGGTGCGCAGCATTTCGGAGGATGGATGGGAAGGGCGGAATCCTATATCAGTCGTGTAAGCTCTGGCTGGTAACGTCTATGAAAAGACTACGGCCCTGAGGGGCTCGCGGATATGCCGGTCTAACCGTTCTGGGAGGAGCCATCGAACCACTGGACGTAGTCCGCGAGGGAGGCCCGCTCCGGCACGAAGGCGTTGACCGGCGCCTGGGGGTCCGGGTAGCCCACGGCCATGCCGCAGACGATCAGCCGGCCGGGGCCGAAGCCCAGGGACTCGCGGCCCAGGTACTCGCGGATGACGTCGCTGTAGGCGGTCACCGAGTATTGCGGGCAGCTCCCGAGGCCGCGGGCCACCAGGCCCAGCATGACGTTCTGCACGAAGAAGCCCATCTCCAGGAAGATCCCCGGCGGCGCATCGGAGGGCAGGTGGAAGATCAGCTCCACGGGCGCGCCGTAGAAGCGCTGGTTATCGCGCAGGTGGGCGCGGCGGGCCGCCTCGTCGGCACGCTCGATCCCCTTGGCCGCGAGCACGCCGGCGCCCGCGGCCCGCGCCCGTGCCTCCTCGACCGATCCTTCGGACGGGGGGCGGTTCTCGTAGTCGTGCCGGGCGGGTACGCCGCGGTCGAAGGCGTCGCACAGCTTGCGGGCGAGCTCTTCGCGGGCGGCGCTCGTGAGCACGGCCACGCGCCAGGGCTGGGAGTTGCGGGTGGACGGGGCGTGGGCGGCGGCGCTCAGAACCTCCTCCAGCACCTCCCGGGGCACGGGACGGTCGAGGAAGGCCCGTTTGCAGTGGCGGGCTCTTATGACGTCGAGGAAGTCGGGTTCCATGATTGGGATGGGGATTGTACAGCGCTATGACCGACGCCACCCTGATCGCGACGCTCACGGCGTTCCGCAACGGCGAGCTGTCGTCCTTGCCGAAGGCGGTGTGCGGCCTGGAGGTGCGGGCGGATCTCGCGGGGGACCTCAATCCGGAGGATCTGCGCCAGCGTTTCGCGGGTGAGCTGATCTATAGCCTGCGCAGTTGGGAGGAGGGGGGCACCTTCGGCGGTCCGCCGGAGGAGCGCCGGCGGCGTCTGCTGGCGGCGGCCCGGCAGTGGGACGTGGTCGAGCTGGAGGAGCGCGATCTCGATCCCGAAATCCTGGCCGCCGTACCGCCCGGCCGCCGGCTGATCTCGTGGCACGGCCCCGCGGCCGGTCTCGATGGGTTGAAGGAGCGCTGGGCGCGGCTGTCCTCGGCCGAGGCGCGGCTCTACCGCCTGGCGCCCTCGGTGTCCTCCGCCGCGCGGCCGGAGGAGGCCCTGGCGCCGTTGCGGCTCCTGAAGGATCTGAACCGGCGCGACGTGCTGGCCTACGCCACGGGACCGGCCGGGGGCTGGACGCGGGTGCTGGCCCCCCGGCTGGGCGCGCCGGTCGCCTGCGGCCTCCTGGTGGACGGAGGCGGCGAGCCGACCATCTTCCAACTCGTCTCGGACTATGGATTGCCGGCCCTGCCGCCGGTGCGCGAGCTGTTCGGCATCGTGGGCCGCACGGTGGGCAAGTCGCTCTCGCCGCGGTTGCACAACGCGGCCTACCGTGCGCTGGGCGTCGAGGCGCTCTACCTGCCGTTCCTGGCGGAAGGATTCTCTTCGTTCTGGAACGAAATGATTGAGGGGGGAGGGCTCGACCATCTGGGATGGCCGATCTCGGGGCTCACCGTGGCCTCTCCCTACAAGGAGGAGGCGCTGGCCACGGCCGGCGAGGCGAGCCCGTTGGCGCGGCAGGCCGGCTCGGCCAACACCCTGCTGCGGAGGAACGGCTTCTGGCTTGCCGACACGGCCGATGCCGACGGGGTGGTCAAGGCGCTTGCGCACAGGCGTGTCCCGCTTGCCGGGAGGAAGACGGCGGTGGTGGGCTGCGGCGGCGCTGGCCGCGTGGCCGCGGCCGGCCTGAGGCAGGCAGGGGCCGAGGTGACCCTGGTCAACCGAGGGATGGAGCGCGGCGTCCATGCCGCCCGCCTGCTGGGACTGCCGTTCGTGCCTCTCTCCGAATTCGATCCGGGGGATTTCTCCCTGGTGGTGCACGCCACGCCGCTGGCCGTCGAGAGCCCATTCCCAGTGGAAAACCTGCGCGCGGATGGCGTGCTTGTGGAGCTCGTCTACGGTCCCTCTCCAACGCCGCTGATGACGGCGGCCCGGGAGCGAGGGATCGTGGCCATCGACGGCCGCGAGGTGCTGCTGGTGGAGGCCCGCCGCCAGTTCGAGATGATGACGGGGCGGAGCATGCCGGCCGGCCTGGCGCGGGCGTTGATCGAGGGAGTCGAGGGGCGCGTGCTAGCATCCGCTCGGGAAAGCCGGAAGGAGGACGGATGGACGTTGCGACGTTGATGCGGGCCGAAGAGCGGCTGCCGGAGGGTGTGAAGGCTCCCGGAGGCATTTCGAACCTCTCGGCGCTCCTCGGCACCTGGTACAACACCGACAAGAATACGGGCGGCCTGGTGCGCATGACGCTCGCGGGCACGCCGGGAGACTTCACGGTCCACGCCTTCGGGGCGGGCCCGGAACCGTCGTCGGAGAACGACTGGGGGACGATCCCGGCCGTGGCCTACGCCTCGGGCGTGGGGTCGCCGGACGGCATGGCCTTCAGCGCCACCTACGACTTCGGGTTCGTGGAGAGCTTCCTCGCCGCGTACACCAAGAGCGGCATCCTGGTGCTCGACACGTTCAACGTGTTCAAGGACGGCAGCGGCCGGTCCAACTACTTCAGCCGCGAGTTCTTCCACCGGTAGGGCCATGGAA
>CAXTNS010000342.1:1247-3451 GCA_964245465.1 uncultured Thermoanaerobaculia bacterium | reverse complement strand
GCGCATCGCGCGCCGGAGAGACCTCCCGGAGCCCGGTCCCCGGTCCCTGGCTCCGGTCGACCTGGCGCCTCTCGTGGGCACCTGGGTCAACTTCGACAAGGGGAGCCGCGGGATCGCCTGGGTGGAGCTGTCCGACCGGTCTGGCAGTTTGGCCGTGCGCGTTTCCGGCACGGAGGATTGGGGCGAGGGCCAGGCGTTCCCCGTCACCGACGGGGTGGGGCTGCACGCGGGCGTTGCCTTCAACGCCTTCTACGAGCTCGGGGACATGCGGGTGACGCTCGCCTGCTATCTCAACAAGCGCCTCCTGGTGGTGGACGCCTACACCACGTTCCACGATGGCAGCGGGCGGTCGCCGTACTTCGCCCGCGACCACTTCTACATCCCCTGACGGACGCGCCGTGCAGCTCGACCTCGCCACGGAGAAGCAGTCCCTGATCGGCCGCGCCGCCCGACTGGCGCGGGAGCGGTTCGCGCCGCGGGCGGCGGGCTACGACCGCGCCGCCGCCTTTCCGGCGGAGGATTTTGAGGACCTGTTCGCCGCCGGCTTGAACGCGCCCACGGTGCCGGAGGAGCACGGCGGCCTGGGCCTCGGCCCTCTACGGGGGGACGCGTTCACGCTGTGGATGATGACCAAGGAGCTGGCCAAGGCCGACCTGTCGCTGGCCCGCTGCTGGGAAGGGCACGCCAACTCCCTGCTGCTGCTCGACGCCGTGGCTTCCGAGGAGCAGCAGGCGCGCTGGTTCCGGGGCGTGGTGGAGCGGGGCGAGAAGTGGGTCGTCTGGAGCGGCGAGCCGCAGGCCCGGGCACCCGGAGAAGCACGTTTTGCGGGAGGCTTCGGCACCACGCTGACGGCGGTGGAGGGCGGCTTTATCGTGGACGGTACCAAGGTGTTCGCCACCAGCGCCGGGGGCGCGGATTGGGCGATCCTGCTGGTCAACTCCGCGGGACCGGGGGGCGCCCGGCACACCACGTCGCCCGAGACGCTGCTGATGCTGGCGTGCGATCTTTCCGATCCCAGCATCGAGACGGACGGCTCCTGGTGGGACCCCATCGGCATGCGGGCCACGGTCTCGCACCTGGTGCGCTTCACCAAGACTTTCATCCCCGAGGGGAACCGCATCGGCGGTCCCGGCCAGTACCTGGCGGACAACTGGCAGACGGCCTTCGCCCCGCATTACGCCGCGAGCTTCCTGGGCGCTGCCGAGGGGGCCTACGACTATGCCCTGGAGTACCTGACGGCCCAGGGCAAGACGGGCGATCCCTACATCCAGCAGCGGGTGGCCCGCATGTCGATCCACCTGGAAACGGGCCATCTCTGGCTGCGCCACGTGGCGGGGCTGTGGGAGACGGGCCGCCGGCAGGAGGCGCAGATCGCGGGCAGCCGCATCCGCCACGTGGTGGAGCACCTGGCGCAGGACACGGTGGAGAACGCCATCCGCGCCTGCGGGGCCCGGGCGCTCATCCATCCGAGCCCGATCGAGCGCATCCTGCGCGACCTGTCTTTCTACATCCGCCACGACAACGACGACCAGGTGCTGGCGACGATCGGCCGGGCCGTGCTGGGCCAGCCGTTCGACGCCTCGTTCTACAAGCCATGATTTCCGAGAACCCCGAGATCGCCGCGAAGCCTTTGCGGTTCCACTGGAGCCTGTCGCAGGCGGGGAGCCGGATGAGGAGCTCGGTCCGCCGGGAGGAGATGCCCGGCCTGCCGGACTTCCAGGCCCAGCTCGAGCTGTGCCGGCGGGCCGAGCAGGGCGGGATCGAGTCATTGCTGATGGCGATCGGCTTCACCCGTCCCGACCCCCTGCTGCTCTCCCTGGCCTTGGGCGGGGAGACGGAGACCGTCAAGTTCATGGTCGCGTGCCGTCCCGGGCTCCTGTCCCCCGTGGCCTTCGTGCAGCAGGTCAACTCCGCTTCCGCCGTGCTCCCCGGGCGGATCTGCCTCAACATGGTCATGGGCCACACGCCGAAGGAGCTCGGTTACTACGGCTGCTTCCTGGGGCACGACGAGCGGTTCGCGCAGGCGGACGAGTTCCTGGCGGTCAGCCGGGCCCTGTGGACCGGCGCGGGTCCGGTCGACTTCCAGGGCCGCTACTACCACGTGGAAAAGGGCCGGGTGGGCACGCCTTTCGTGTCGCCCGCCGAGTCCGCCCCCGAGATCTTCGTGGGGGGCAACTCCTCGCAGGCCGCGGACCTGGCGGTGC
>CAXTNS010000342.1:851-1237 GCA_964245465.1 uncultured Thermoanaerobaculia bacterium | reverse complement strand
CACGCCGCCTGCCTCTGGCGCTTCGCGGAGCCGCCCGAATCGCTCCGGCCGCGGATCGCTCCGATCCTCGAGAGTGGGACGGAGGTGGGCCTGATCGTCTCGCTCCTCGTGCGGCCCACCCGCGAAGAGGCGTTGCGCGCCACGGAAGCCCTGCTGGCCTCGGCGGGAGGCGAGGCCCAGGAGGTCCACCGGAAGCTCCGGGGGACCACGGATTCGGTGGCATATACCTCGACCTACACGCTGGCGGACGGCTCGACCGGGGACGCCTCGGCGTGGCTGACCCCCTGTTTGTGGACGGGCGCGGTCCCTTATCTCGGTCCGCCCGCGATCGCCCTCGTGGGCTCGACGGAGGAGATCGTCGAGACGCTCCTCCAGTACAAGGCGAT
>CAXTNS010000342.1:0-841 GCA_964245465.1 uncultured Thermoanaerobaculia bacterium | reverse complement strand
GGCCCTCAGGTTCCACTGGCGCCTGATCCAGCGGGGAGGGGTGGTCGGAGGGAACGAGCGCATCGCCGCGGAGGCCGCTCTGCCGGCGCTCGACGAGCAGACCGCGTTCTGCCGCGCGGCGGAGGAGCACGGCATCGACTCGGTCCTGGTGGACATCAACGCCGGCAAGCCGGACCCCATGGTCCTCGCCCTGCCGCTGGCGCGCGCCACCCGCCGGCTCGGGTTCCTGGTGGCCCACCGTCCCGGCCTCATGGCGCCGGCCCTGTTCGTCCAGCAGGTCAACACGTTCTCGGCCCTGAGCGGCGGCCGGATCCTGCTCAACGTCGTGGCCGGGCACTCGCCGGCCGAGCAGCGCTCCTACGGCGACTGGCTCGACCACGACGAGCGCTACCGGCGGATGGACGAGTTCCTCGCCATCTGCCGCCGGTTCTGGGAGCGGGAGGGTCCCGTCAGCTTCGACGGCTCGTACTTCCGGGTCGAGGAGGGGCGGCTCAACACCCCCTTCGTCTCCCCGGACTCCCAGGCCCCCGAGATCTTCGTGGGCGGGAGCTCGCCCCAGGCCCGCGAGGTGGCGGTGCGGCACGCCACCTGCTGGGTGCGTTTCGCGGAGCCCCCGGAGGCCCTGGCGAGAGATCTGTCGCCGGGCCTGCCGCCGTCGCTGCCACCATCGTTGACCGTCGGGCTGCGGCTCTCCGTGGTGGTGCGGCCGACCACGGAAGAGGCGGTGAGCGAGGCTCGCCGGTTCGTCGACGGCGTCAAGGCGTCGCGCAAGGGAGAGGGCGAGGCCGCGTTCGTGCGCGCCAGCGACTCCCAGTCCATGCGCTCGACCCTGGCGCTCGCC
>CAXTNS010000341.1:0-7410 GCA_964245465.1 uncultured Thermoanaerobaculia bacterium | reverse complement strand
AAATAGATCTCGATCTGGTTGAGCCTACTGTCATGATCGGGCAGATGGATCTGGTTGGCGTTGTGCCAGTCTTCAGTGAGGCGGCACACCAAGGAGTTCCCCCGGTGTCTGGTGCCGTTGTCGACGACCCAGAATACGCGTTCGGCGGAGGTGTAGGGCTCGACTCCCATGACTTGATCGACGAGGCGGCGGAATGGCTCGATGCCCGTGGTAGTTTCACAGAGGCCGAAGATTTTGGCTTGACCGCAATCCCAGGCCGCCAGGTACGCCAAGGCACTGCTGCGCTCGTATTCATGTTCAACCCGTGCGGCTCGCTGAGGACCGGGCGGCAGCGTAGGAGGGCATCGATGGCGGGCCTGAATCGAGGTTTTCTCGTCGGCAGAGATGACGAAGTCTTTGTCTCCCAACGGCTTACCTTCCCATTGGCGAGCATACAGGTCCAGCACGCGACCGGCCTTGGCCTCGAAATGGGGATCGCGGGGAAAGATCCACGAACGGTGACTCCAAGGCCGGATGGCGTCGGAGGCGAGCCATCGCCAAATCGTGGTGCCGGAGATCTCAGCGACGAGGCCGCGGTGGAGCACTTCAGCGCGGATATCTGGAACATGCAGCCTCGACAAGGGCAGGCCAAGACGCTTCGGAAGCTCGCACGCAATCACCTTGACTTCGACGATGACCTCAGGGGGAAAAACAGGGGGACGCCCATGTCGTGGACGCTCGTCGAGCCCGGCGAGCCGCTCTTCAAAGAATCGCTTGCGCCACTTCGATAGGATCTCTCGGCGGGAATCTAAGCGCGCCGCAATCTCATCATTGCCGTATCCTTGGGCAGCGAGTAGGACGACCTTGGCCCGCATCACATCTCTATACGGTAGCGTATAGCAACGCGCCTGTTGCTCAAGCAGAGTGCGTTCCTCGGCCGTCAACTCGATCGTATAGGGGCTTTTTCTTGGCACCGGTGCGTTCCTCCTTTATGGAAGAGCTTACCGCATAGGAGCCAAAAATTACGTGTTTGTATTTATGCTGGTCGGTACTAAGTACTGGCCAACATAAATACGAATACGTAACTTTTGGCTCCTATGCGGCAAACTCTTCCGTAAAGGAGAAATGCTGAGCGACCGAGATCTCCAAGGGGCGCCCTGACGAATACGTGACCGAACTTCCGTGCCAGAGTACTAAGCAGCTCGGATGGAGGCATCGGTTGCAGAGCGACTTCGAGGAAGACCGTGCTAAAGTGTCCTGGAGTGGACAGGTCAGCCTAAATGGGGTTCAGGGGGTCCCGGGTTCAAATCCCGGCGTCCCGACCAACTTTCCTCCCTATAATCAATAGTTTACACCAACCCCGGGTTGTACAAACCTGTACTTCCAGGGGCCGCCCGCACTCTGCTCTCGACGGCAGGTCCAGTCACTCCCGTTCCGAGCGCTGGCTCCTCAGACACTTCGAAACCTAGAACGTTCCCGCGCAGGCCGATCCGTGCCACGGCTCCTGCAGATCGCCGGCTGCGGCCAAGCCGCGCTGGCCAAGGGAGCCGTGGCGGACGAGGGTCCTCCGCTGAGCAGGGGCGGTGAATTCTGCAGCGCTCGCGTAGAGTAACTACAAGAGATGCGAAAGGAACCTCCAGCCATGAAGCCAGAGCTCCTCAGCCTCGATGCCGATCTGCGCGGTGTCCCCTCGCAGTCCAAACTCAACGGAGCTTCGCCCAATCCCTACGAGGCACTCTCTGGGGTTTTGAAGCACTACTTGAATTATCGGGTGCGAAGCGGCGGCTCCGGTCCGTCACCGGCCTCGCGCACCATCCGGGCAAGGCGCGTCCATCGCTCGGTGTCCCGGCGCCGCAGGACCTGGCCGCACACCTCGCGGAAGCCGTCATCCAGGTAGCGCGGGGTGGGGATGGCGCCGTAGAGCGAGCGCAGGGCCGCCGCCAAGGGCTCTTCGTCGTGGATCAAGTCGTTGTAATACACCACGGGTCCGGGGACTTCAGCCAGCGCGCGCGCCGCGCGGACGAGCCCCTCCACGAGCTTCCGCTCGGGGCCGCCGTCCGAATCCGCCGCGGTGCAGGGATAGTACCAGCCGCGGTCGGCCATGGCGTAGGCCACGTCGGCCACGGGGCGTTCAATCCGCAGGGCCGGCAGGCCGCTCGCGGGCAGCCAGCGCGCGACCACGAAGGGCTGGACCACGTCCTTGTAGAGATAGCCGTCCCGCACCACGGCGTGGTCCAGGAAGGAAACCAGACGGTCGAACCGTGAAGGCGCGGAGAAGGGATGGGTGAAACGGAGGCCTTCGATCTCCACACCCTCAGGCAGGTGGGCGAAGCGTTGGAGGTTCAGGATCTCTCCGTTGCTGGTCCAGGCCGGCTCGGTGAGGTCCAGGGCGCTCCGGATGGAGCCGTAGAGCAGGGAGGAGAGGGAACGCGGAAGGGAGACGAGGAACAGAGACCGCATCCGCGAGCCTTCTTCTGGGGTGCCGGCGCGGCCCGGACGGCCGTCAGGGCTTGACGCTCGTCTGGATCGTCACCACGCCCGAGGCCGAGGTGAAGGACGTGCCACCGCTGACCGAGATGCCCGACGCCGAGCGGCCCGACGGGATCAGGCCCGAAGCCAGCACTCCCGAGGCTCCCGACGGCGTGACACCCGATCCGATGCCGCTGCCCGAGGCCGAGCCGCCGAAGATCGTGTACGAGATGGTTCCGACAGACTGGTTGACGATCGTGATCGCCATGAGCGGACCCTCCGAAGAAGAAGCGGGAAGCGGCCAAACGGCTTAGAACCGTAATTTCGTGCGGCCTGGGTAGCGTATCAGCCGGCCCGGACGCTGTCCAGCCCCTCGTCTTCGAGCGCCTCGCGAAAGAGGCGGTCCCAGCGCTTCGCGACGTTCGACCAGAGGTACTCGGGGCGGGTGGCGACGGCGTAGGCCGCGGCGGAGAGCCGGGCCAGCCGGTCCGGATCGCGGTACAGGGCCTCCAGAGCGCGGGCGACCTCCTCAATGGCGACGACCCGGCCCTCGGTCAGGATCCGCTCGGCCGTCAGGCTGAGCGCCGGCTCCATGAGCTCGGCCGCGCCCTCCCAGATCTCCTCGCAGGCGCTGTGCCGCGGCACCACTTGGGCCGCGCCGGTCGCGGCGTGCTCGAGGTTGACGAGCCCCCACCCTTCCCCCAGGGAAGTGTTGATTCCCACGTCGCAGGCGTTGTAGATGCGGTTCAAGACGTCGTCCGGAACCGCGGGCAGGAGCGCCTCCTCGGCGGTCAGGATCAGGCGGTCCTCGATGCCGTAGCGCCGCGCGAGAGCCACGACGTTCCAGCCGCAGTCCTCAATGCCCATGTGCAGGTAGAGCCTCACGTTGTCCGGCTTGCCCTGGGCGAAGAGCGCGAACCCCTTCAAGGTCAGGTCGATGCGCTTGCGGGGCTGGTTGCGGTTGGCATTCAAGACGATGAAGGCATCGCGGAACTCCGGCGCGGGGAGCAGCCCTTCCCGGGCCGCGGCGCGCCCCGGAGCGCCGTTTTCGGCAGGCCAGGGGTGGAACGTGTCCGTGTCCACGCCATGGGGGATCACCGAGAGAGGCGGGAGGCGGAGCCCAGGCCGGTCGCGGCGCGCGGTCTCGAGCGAGGCCGCGATCTCCCGCCGGCCGAACTCGGTGTAGAGCACGAGGCTGTCGAGGTCCTCGAGAGGCGCGGTAAGGCTCGGCTCCAGGGGGCCGGCGTCGACCGGGGAGTAGGCCACCACCCGCAGGCCGTCGCGGACGTCCCGGAGCGCTTCGAGATAAGAGCCGAGCACCCAGGGGTCGTTCAACAGGAACACGAGGCGCGGACAGAGGCTCCGGACCAACTCCCGCAGGCGGTTGGCCCCGTAGAAGTCCCCCTCGCTCGCGGCGGGATAGACCTCCCAGCCCAGGGTGTGCGGGCCGCCGTCGTAGTTGATCCCCACGTGATGGAACTCCCAGCGGTCCTGGAGACATCCCAGGAGGCTGTGCAGGACACGGGAGAACCCGGTGGGGACGACAGCGTCGCCGACGACCAGCACGCGGACCCTCTCTTCGCTCATGAGTCCCTCCAGGGCACGGGGTTCAGGTAGCAGACCGAGAAGAGGTCGAGCCCGTCCGCCCACTCGGCGTACCCGGCGGAGAGCCTGCCCCGGAGCTCCTCGCGGAGGCACGCCGCACGCCCCCCCGGAGCATAGCAGTCGAGGAGGGCGAGCGCCGGGTAGATCGCCCGCGGATCGACACCGGCCAGGCCCTCCTCCGGCCGGTCGAGGAACGGCTCCAGCCGAATCAGGTCGAGCAGGTGGAGGAGGCGGAAGTTGTTGAGCATCACGTGGTGGGTGGCGTGGACGAGCAGGTAGACCCACAGGGCGTCGGGACGAGGGAGCCGGCACGGAACCCCCAGGAGCTCTCCCGGCCCGGCTGTGCCCCAGACGAGGTCCGTCAGGTCCACCACCTCGCCGAGCAGCCGCTCGCGGCAGCGGGGGTGGACCTCCAGCAGGCGTGGATTGTCCGGATGCTCGCGCTCCCGGTCCACGATCTCGCGGGGCCCGGGGCGGGCGAAGCGGGAGTGCTTCCAGCCGTCGAAGAAATTCTCGTAGCCGATCGCAGCGAGCGCGGCTGCGCCCTCCTCCCAGTGCTCTTCCGGCAGCAGGACGTCCAGGTCGGCCATGGGCCGGGCGGCCGGCTCCTCGTAGTAGAGGGTGGAGAGGAGGCCCCCCTTGAGCGGCAGGAGGGGGACGCCGGCCGCGGCGAAGGCCGTGAGGATCTCCCGGAGCTCGCCCTGGAGGCGGGCCAAGCGCAGGCCGTTCCAGCAGTGCTGGTCCGCGAGCCAGGCCCCGACCGGGCTGGCGGACCAGGCCGGCAAGTCCCGCACCCGCAGCCAGAGGAGCGGCGCGGCGCCGTGGACGCGGGCCACCTCGCGGAAGCGCTCCCACTCCTCGGGAGAGCGCTCGGGAGGGGCCTCCGGAGGAGCGGCGACGAAGCGCGCCAGGTCTTCGCAAAAAGGCGCGAATTCCGCGCTCATGGCTCCTCCTCCCGCGGGAGCAGGGGCTCCAGGAGATCGAGCGCCTCCTCGACGCCTTCGCCCACGGCGAGCCGCCAGGAGGGAAGAGTCCGGAGCAGCTCCCGGATCCGGCCGTCGTAGCCAGGCACCTCCCGCTCGCGGCTGGCGGCGCCGGAGAGCCAGTCCTCCCAGGCGGTGGCGGGATCGACCGGCTCGATGCGGCTCGGGGAGCCGTGAGCCCGGTGGAGGAAGAGCACGCCCGCGGGGACCGCGGAGGCTATGGTGCTTCCCGGCCGGAGCCTCTCCAGGTCCACGGCGATCTTGCTTTCGCCGTTGCCCCGCACTGCGGGGACGGCTCCCGCGATCTCCGGGAACAAGCGGGCGGCGTCGGGGAGGAGATGGAACGTCCAGGGCATGCCCCAGACCGCGGCGGCTTCCGGAGCGAGCCAGACCAGGTCCTCGGCCAGGGCCTGGAACCAGCGCCGGCTCGCCGCGTAGGCCAGCGTGCTTTTGCCTCCCCCGCTCGGGGCCCGCAGCAGGGCGCGGCCGGCGCGGGCGAACGCCGCGCCGTGGAGGCCGAGGAACCCCCGCGCCTCCAGCAGGAAGAAGAGAGCGAGGTCGAGAAAATGCCAGCGGAAGGAGGCGCGGTCGGCCAGGGTTTCGGGAGCGAAGTAGCCGAAGCCGTGCCCCGCGGCGCGGTCGATCACGAGCGTCGAGCCCCGCCCGGTCGTCTGGTAGACCAGGGGGCCGTCGACGCGGAGCACCGGCGGGCCGTCTCCGTCCTCGACGTCGTGGACGAAGAGTCGGAGGGTGAAGACGGGGTCCGGCCCGGGCTCCCCGGGGCCGAAGCCGCCGAAGGCCTCCTCGGCCGCGGCATGGATCGTCGGGCTGTCCGTCACCAGGCGGAGCGGGAGGCCCATGGGGCGAAACCAGCTCTCGCCGGGTGCACCCCCGGGAGCGTTGCGATAGCTTGCCGCGGACGTCACAGGCTCTCGCTCTGCGGCTCGCGCAGGGGGATGAGGCGCCGTGCGAGCGCGAGCTCCCAAGGGTGGCCGTAGACCCCCGAGGCGTAGCGCCAGGACGCGAGGCTCTTGAGCAGCGCCTTGCCCCAGCCCGGGGTGGTGTGGTCCTGCACGGTGGGGAAGCGGCAGCCGAGGACCGTGGCGAAGTCCCGGATCCGCTGGCGCAGGCCCAACTCGCGGGTGCGCTCCGACGCGGGCTCGCGCCGCGACCAGGGCATGGCGTGGCGGGCGAGGACCTCGAGGAGCGGTACGCTCGTTTCCTCGCGGTCGAAGAAATTGTTGTCGTAGAACTGGAGCGCCGTGGCACCCCAGCGGTCGCTGAGCGTCGTCACCGCCGCCTCCAGCCGGGCCGGCCCCGACAGGCGCGTGACGCCGTTGAACAGGGTCACCACGCCGCAGAGCTCACAGTGGTAACGACAGCCGATCGCCGCCTGGTGGACCGCGGTGCGGCTCCCCATGAAGCTCAGGCGGAGGTAGCGGACTACGTCTCCCAGACGGTGATACGGGTAGGGCGGATCGTCGTCGGGTGAGCGGAAGTGCCGGTCGGGGTTGTGGCGCACCCGGCCGTCGTCTTTGAAGGTCAGCCCGCGCACTCCTTCCATGGCCCGGGGAGCGGCCGCCGAATCGAGCGGTCCCGGCAGCGGACCGGCGTCCGGCAGCCGCTCCAGAAGCTCCGGAAGGGTCTCCTCCCCGGGCCCCCGTGCCACGTAGTCCACATAGGGTGCGTTCACGGCCGCCTGCGGGTAGAGGGTAGGGAAGTACCCTCCCCAGACGATCGGCACCTCCGGGCGGAGCGCCCGGATCGCCGCCGAGATCCGGCGGGCCGGCTCCACCTGCGGCCCCGGCATCACGCTCACGCCCACCAGCTCGACCGCATCCTCCGCCACGGCTTGCAAAGCCCGCTCGGTCGCGTCCGCGTCCGCGTTGCCGTCCAGGAGCTCGTACTCACGCCGTCCCTCCAGGGCCGCCCCCAGCGCGAGGAGAGACAGGGGCAGCCGCATCGAGCGGCGCGAGCACATGCGCGGGTTGATCAGAAGGACGCGCTTCGTCATTTGGGAGTCCGGCTTGTTCTAAGCTACTACACGGGTGGAGCGGGATCAACGACGCGCGAGCTCCAGAACGAAGAACCTCCCGGCGTTCCGGAGCCCCGGCCAGCCCCCCAGGAGCGGCTCCAGGCGGCCGAGCGCGCACCGCGCGGCGCCGGGGAGCCAAGCGTTGGCGCTCTGCGGCCAGAGGAACCCCCGGGCATAGGCGCGGCGCAGCCGGAAATCCGCGGCGAAAGCACGGGACGCCTCGGACGGCGGGAGGAGGGTGTGCCGGACCGTCTCCCCGGAGAGGGTGACGGTCCGCTCGCGGCGGCGGGCCACCTCCCGCGTCTCGCGCCAGCGCAGCTGGGCCAGGGGGCGCAGGCG
>CAXTNS010000340.1:0-7432 GCA_964245465.1 uncultured Thermoanaerobaculia bacterium | reverse complement strand
ACGACGCAGCCCCAGCTCCCGGCTCCGCTGGAGCAGATTCTGCCATAGCACCCCTATGAGGCCGAGCCCCACCATGAGCAGCAGGAAGAAGGCCACGATGCCGCCGACAACCAGAGGAGTCAGAAACTCGCGCAAGGTCGCCTCGCGGACCTGGGTGAGCGGCTTGATGCCGAACGACCACTCGGGCGCTACGCCCTGGAGCCGGTGGATGAGGTCCTCTTCGAAAGAGATGGGGGTACCAGGCCGGACCCGCACCAGGATCGTCTCCGGCAGAGCGGGCTCTTTGGGGGCATTGAGATTCAGGAAGCGAAACATGAAGTTGGCCTGCGGCGAGAGCTCCCCGCTCTTGCGAAACTCGCTCACCACCCCGATGACGCGCCAGGGCCTCTCGTTGGGCTCCGCCTTGCCGAACGGCTTTCCGACCGGGTCCTGATCACCGTACATCTCGCGTGCGAGGTCGTGATCGATGACGATGGGGCCCCAGGCCAGAGCCTCGTCCGCTGGCCGGAACCAGCGGCCGGCCACGAGCTCAAGCCCCAATACGTCGGCGAACCCCGGGGTCACGACGTTCTGCTCCATCTTCACAGTCTTGCCTTCGATCATCCAGTTGCCGGATATGCCCCCTTTATCGTAGGGGCTGACCACGGCGCCGGCGGCCGATTCGACGGGATCGAGCTTCTCGACCTCTTCCAGGAGACGCGAGAAGACCTTCGCCTTCGCGGCGACGACTTCAGGAGAGTCGATATTCCCGCCCGATTCCACCGTGACCTTCCAGACGTTCTGATAGGAAAACCCCAGGGGTTGGCGGTAGTTGTCCCAGCAGAAGATCCCCAGCGTAGCGACCAGGAACACCACCAGGAAGGAGAAGAAGATCTCCAGAATGATCAAAGCGTTGGTGCGCTTGCGATTCCACACCAGCTTGAAGAGATGACGGGTCATACCGGCCTCCCACGAAGAGCTTGGACGGGGTGGAGCTTCGACATCCGCCACGCCGGGTAGACGCCGGAAAGGACGCCGAAGAAGAGGGCGAGAGCCAGACCGTAGAGGAAGATCCGGTAGTTCAGCTCGAGGTGCGCGTAGGCGATCATACCGCTCGCGTTGATGGCTGTGAGCACGATGCCGGCCAGCACCAGGCCGACCCCGGCGCCGATCAGGGTCAGCACCACGTTTTCGATTACGAACTGGCCCACGAGCGTGCGCGACGAGGCGCCGAAGGCTTTGCGCACACCGATCTCCGAGGCGCGGTCCAAGATCCGGCTGAGATTGATGTTCACCTTGTTTAGGGTCGGCAGCAGCATGAACAGCAGCATCAGGAGGAACATCACCGCCCAGACCCGGCCGGGCTGGATCTGGGTCGAGTCGCCGGGAGCGAGGTGCCGGGCAGTGGCCTCGAAGAGCGTGTCGGCGTTGGCGTGAAGTTTCTGGAACGTCTTGGGGTCCGGCAGATGGCGCTCGGCTTCGCGCCGGCGCGCCTCGAGCTCCGCTTTGATCGCCGGCAGGTCAGCGCGGCTGCGGGCCAGGATCAGGCTGATGAATGGCCCCATCCACTCCTCCTTGAAGGCGTTCGACTTGGAGGTGCTGATGGGCACCCAGAGATCGGCGGAGGAGGAGAGGCGCAGGATCGGCACGTCGGGCACCACACCCACGACACGAAAGCGCTGGCCGTCGGCTTCGAGGGTCTTGCCCAGGGCCGGCTTGCCATCAAAAAAGCGCCGGCGCGTGGTCTCGGTGATCACGGCGACGAACTTGGCGTTTCTCTCGTCCTCGGCCGTAAAAGGGCCGCCTTCCAAAAACTCGAAACCGAGGACCTGCCAGAATTCGCCGTCGGCGCGCCGCAGCCGGGATTCGATCTTGCGGCCCGCCAGATAGGAGACCACGGGCTGAGCGGTCGAAACGAGGGTGACCTTCTCGACGAAGGGCAGCTCCGCCATGGGCCGCACATAACGGTGGAGGAAGCCGTAACCGGGCTCGCTGTTCATCGACACGTTGGGTCCCTCCATCGACAGGAAGTAGACACCCAACGTCCTGGCGCTGCGGGTCTCCGGAGCGTGCGGCGCCAGGGCGTGGTCGAGGATGGCGGTCGCCACCATCAGCACCAGCAGGGTCACGCTGATGCCGAACAGGCTGATGAAGGTGTAGAACTTCCGCCGCCCCAGGACCTTCCAGGCGACTTTCAAATAGTTTTTGATCATGGCTGATATCCTCCGGGGCTCCGGCTCTCACTGCACCTGACGGCCGTCGAACAGGCGGACCACCCGGTGCGTCTTGTCCGCCATGCGTGGATCGTGGGTGACCATCACGATCGTGGTCCCCTCGTTCTTGTTCAGGTCCTCCAGGATGCCCATGATCTCGTCGCCCATCTGGCTGTCGAGGTTTCCCGTGGGCTCGTCCGCGAGCAGCAATCCCGGCTGGCCGACGATGGCACGGGCGATGGCCACCCGCTGCTGCTGGCCGCCCGAGAGCTGCGTGGGGAAGTGCCGCGTGCGCGAGGAGAGCCCCACGCGGTCGAGGGCCGCCAGAGCCGCCTTGCGCCGCTCCTTGTTGGACATCTTGCGGTAGAGCAGCGGGATCTCCACGTTGTCCACCACCGAGAGGTCGGACACCAGATGGAACTGCTGGAAGATGAAGCCGATCCGCTCGTTGCGCAGCTTTGCGAGATCACGGTCGCCATAGCGGTCGATCGCCTTGCCGCCGATCGCCACCTTGCCCGCGCTCGGCTCGTCGAGCAGCCCCATCAGGTTGAGCAGCGTGCTCTTGCCGCAGCCCGAGGGGCCCATGATCGAAATGAATTCTCCCGGCGCCACTTCCAGGTTGATGTTGTCGAGCGCCGTCGTCTCGACCCGCTCGGTGCGGTACTTCTTGCTGACCTGCTGTAGATGGATCATAAGGGTTTCCTCCCTGGCCTATTTGAAATTCACCCGTTCCAGGTGCTGGTAATCCTGCATGTTGGAGAGGATGACCTCCTCCCCCTCGTCGAGGCCGTCGAGAACTTCGAAATGGTCGTAGCCCGAGAGGCCCAAGCGCACCGGCCGGCGCACGGCTTGGTCGCCCTGGACCACGAACACGCTTTCGGTCCCCTCACCCTGCGCGAACGGCCCCTTGCGGAGGCGCAGCGTGCTGGCCCGGGAATCCGTGACCGCCAGCACGTCAACCCGCAGGTTGTTGCGCAGCTTGGGATTCCTGGCGTCGTCCAGATCCACGTGGAACTTGACGGCGCCGTTCTCGATCGTGGGATCGACGGTGGCGAGCCGGCCCGTGAGCGGCTGGCCGTCCAGCATCACGCGCACCGTCTGGCCGGCGTGGAGGCTCGAAGAGTGGACGTCCGACACCGTGGCCTCGACACGGAATGAATCGAGGTCCGCGATGCGGGCGATCACCTCGCCGCGCGGCACCATGGCGCCCTCCCGGGGCACGACCCAGGTGAGGACGCCCGAGCGGTCCGAACGCGTCGTGGCGAGCTCCAGCAGGCGGCGGGCGTCGTCGCGCTCCCGGCGCAGCGTCGAAAGCTCGAGCTCCACGCCCGCGAGCTGGGCGGCGGTCGAGCGCTTCGCGCCCTCGACGGACGCCTGAAGCTGCGCGAGCTCGATCTGAGCCTTTCTCGCATCCACCTCCGATGCCTTGAGAGTCAGCTCCGACACGAGGCCGTCCCCGCGCAGCTTGCGGTTCTGCTCGGCGCGGTAGGCTGAGGCTTCGGCATCGAGCTTCTGGCGCTCGATCTGCCCGCGCAGATCGCTGAGGCTTTTTTCCAGGTTGATCCGGAGCTGATCCTGCTCGTTGACCTTGCGGGCGAGCTGGTCCTCGATCTTTTCGAGATCCAGCCGGGAGGAGGACGTGTCGAGCTTGAGGATCTCCTCGCCCGCCCTCACCAGGTCGCCCGGCCGCTTCAAAATCTTTTCAATCCGCGCCTCGACGGGGCTCGAGATCACGCCCTCGAACGCGGGCACTACGGTTCCCGACGCTTCGACGATCCCCTCGACCGGCCCGCGGTCCACCTTGCCCGTCCGGATCTCCTCGCGGGCCACGGCCGGCCGCAGCCATCCCGGCAGCATCACCAGGACCGTCACGCAAAGAGCCAGGATCCCCCCGGCCCAAGCCGCCCGGCGCCCCAGGCGGCGATATCGATAGCTGGCATCCAGTTCCTGATCCACGTTCGGCTCCCTCCCGGTCGGGAGCCGTAAGGGCAAGGGGTATGCCAGATGCTAAGTTGTTGATAAGTAACGGTTTGAGATCAACAAGAGGGGCTGGAAGCGTTCGGGTATGGACGCCGGTGTTCGGAAATGAACAGCGGAAGGGTCGCGACTTATAGCAACGTAGACGTACAGGTTGTATATTTGCAGAACTTCTCTGGCCCGGCTGAGAGGCCACCGCAGAACGGTTGGAAAGACACCAGCATCCGTCCAGATCTTTATCTAGAAACGGAAGGAGGGAACTGCCGTGAACGTAACGACTGTGATGGATCTTAGAGCTGCTGAAGCTATTCGGCTCACGAGGGTGCGTCCGCCTCAATCTTCAGACACTGTCATCGTCAAGCTGCGTACGACAGTTCGCTCCCAGAGGCGCTTCTCGGTGGCAGCGGGGTTGGAGCCCCCCTCCGCCGGTGAAACCCAACCGATTCCGATTCTGACCTCTCTCCTCGAAAGAGGCTATGTATCAGAGATCATTCCCGTCTTCCCGGCATCACGGCCGTTCCTGGAAGGCCGGGGACCGGCTCGTGCCCTTGCTGCCGCAGTGCTCGAGTCACCTCCTGGTTTGAAAAGAGCACGGGGGCTCGTCAGCGTGAAGGTGGACCGGGGTACCAACGCTCAGGCGATTGCCGAGCACCTGAGTCTGCAGGGGAAGGAAGTGGAGTACGCGTATGTTCCTCCTGTCAAATACCCTTTCCTGCCTCCGAAACGCAAGGCGACGAAACCCCGGAAAGCTGCCACCGGGAGCAACGACCCTCTCGCTTCGCGGCAGTGGAATCACGGTGCGGTCAGAATCCATCAGGCCCGGGCCCGGCCAGGATTCGTGGATGCGCAGGGCGTTCGCGTCGCCATCGTGGACTCTGGAGTCGACCGTGGCCACCCCGACCTGGATGAAATGATTGAAGAGTACTTCAATGCTCTCTCGACCACAGAGGACGACCGCGACTATGTAGGTCATGGGACTCACGTAGCCGGTATCGTATCAGCGGAGATCAACAACAGCGTGGGGATAGCAGGTCTATGTACCGCCCGTCTCCTGGTGATCAAAGGATTGCCGCGAGCAGGCAATCCCTGGAACGCGGAGCGGTACTACCAAGCCTTGGCGTATCCGATCGACCATGAAGCCAAAGTACTGAACTTGAGCCTTGGAGGCGCTTTTGATCCAGGCGAACGAGATATTATCGCGGACCTCCTGGATGCAGATATTACGGTAGTTGCTGCCATGGGGAAGGAATTCCTGCGAGGAAATCCAGTCCAGTATCCCGCGGCTTACGACGGCGTCGTCGCAGTCGGGGCCTCTGACGAGATGGACCGCCGCGCGGATTTCTCCTGTACGGGCGATCACATCTCTCTTGTGGCTCCAGGAGTCAATATCCTCTCCACAGTACCACGCTATCCATCGGAGTATGCCCAGAAGCTGGAGTACGACTCCTGGCCGGGGACTTCGATGGCCACTCCTCATGTAGCGGCTGCGGCGGCACTCCTGCTTGCCAAGTCTCCAGGGCTCTCTCCGGACGCCGTGCGTAAAAGACTGATGGAGACCGCGGATTTCGTCCCCGGTCAGACCCGCAAAACTGCGGAGCTCGGGACAGGCCGGTTGAATATCTCAGCGGCCTTGGCCTAAACTGCCTCCACAGCAGGAGGTGGGCCATGCAGATCGTTGTAAAAGCTGTCAAGGGCTCAGAGCAGGATCCGGTTGAGGTCATCACCCGGAACGTCGCCGAAACTCTGGGCGACCGAGACGAGAGGCCGATGGTCTCTAAGGTGTTTCCGGATCAGACTACCGGGAACCGGAGCCGGCTCTACATGGTCCACCTTCCGGATGACCTCTCTGGCCAGGACGTGAATCGAGTCGTTGAGCGCCTGTCGAGACAAGAGTCGCTTGAGTATGCCGAGATCCCGGCCGCCAAGCGGCCAATGGGCTCTTCGCACTGAGGGTAGGACTACACTCTCCGGTCAGCCTCCCGCCGACTCCTCCTTATTTCGGCTCCCTTTAGTCCTGACGCAGGACGATGGCGGGATCAACCCGGGCTGCCCGGCGCGCGGGGAAGTAGCAGGCCGCCAGCGCCGCGTCGGTGAGGACGCCCGCGGCCAGGAGGAAGCTTGCCGGATCGGTGGGGCTCACCTCGAACAACAGGCCGGCCATCCATCGCGTAAGCCCAACGGCGCCCACGAGACCGAGCAGGACGCCGAGGCCCGCCAGCCGCGCCCCGCGGCCGAGAACGAGCGTCAGGATGTGGGAAGACCGGGCGCCCAGAGCCATGCGCACGCCCATCTCCTGCGTGCGCTGGGCCACGAAATACGAGGTCACGCCAAAGACGCCGACCAGGGCCAACGCGGACGCGACCAATGCGAAACCGCCCATGAGGAGGGTCCGGAAACGGGACTGGGCCGCGGATTCGGCGACGAGCCGCTCCATGGGTTGGAGCTCGATCACGGGCATGCCAGGGTCAACGGCGTGCACGCCCTGCCGGATGAGGTCCGTGACCACGGAGGGATCGGCGGAGCTGCGGACGACGGCGCTGAGTCCCCTCGCCCAGGAGGTGAGAAACGATGGCTCGAGCTGAAGGTAAGGCAGCAGGACCTCCGGCCGCGGAGCGGCGTCCAGGCTTCGGTGCCTGACGTCGGAGACGACCCCGACCACCATGCGCCACGGCCCTTCCGGGCCATCCTCTGAGAGCCGCTTGCCGATCGGATCCTGGTTCGGCCAGTAACGCCGGGCGAACGCCTCGTTCACGAGGGCGACCTTGAGAGAGCCCTCGCGGTCCCCGGAATTGAAGGAGCGTCCGCGACGCAGCGGAATGCCGAGAGCCTCGAGATATCCGGGGCTTACTCCCCGCAGCCCCGCGACGGGGCCGTCCTTTCCGGACGGGTCCACCGGAGCGCCTTCGAGGGCCACCGCGTTCTCGAGGTCCTGGCCGCTCAAGGGCAGGGCCGTGGTGACGCCCACGGCTTCGAAGGGGAGCTGCGAGCCGAGCTGGTCGAGAAGCGACCGGTAGAAGGCCCGCATGGCCGCCGCTTCCTGATATTTCGCCGGCGGCATCACCACGTTGAACGTCATGGCATGCTCAGGGTTGAAGCCTTTCTCGACCCCCTGCAGTCGGTAGAAGCTGCGGACGGCCAGACCGGCCCCGGTGAGGAGCACCAGCGACACGCTCACCTCGGCCACGATCACCGCGCTCCGGAAGCGCTGATGCCCCGGCCCGGCGGTCACGACCCGCCCGCCGATCCCTCCGATCCCGCCCATC
>CAXTNS010000339.1:3040-7454 GCA_964245465.1 uncultured Thermoanaerobaculia bacterium | reverse complement strand
GCGCTCAAGGACCCGGAAGGGGGCGTGGTGGAGGTCCACCGCCTGCTGCCGGGCGTGCGGCTCACTGGGGCAACGTCCGCCACGTTCGCGGCGCTCGACCGCCAGGGACTGCTCGCGCCCCTGCCTCCCTCACCAATTGATTGGCCCGGACGCTCCGTGACCCCGGCGCCCGAGGTGCAGGCCGCCCACGTGCTGGTCCATGGATTGGGACAGGCCCGCCTCCTACTCCCTGCTGCGCATGGTGGCGGACCTGATCGATCTGGACGCGCTGACCGATCGAGCGGCGGCATGGGTGGAGAAGGACGTCCCCACGGCCGAGGCCGAAGCCGTCCGGCGGCTCTGCGCCGGTCTGACGGCGGGGGAGTACCCTGAAGGGAACGAGGAAATCCTGCTGCGCCACATGCTCGCCGGCCGGCTCGATCCGGACTACGAGAAGTCGCTGCGCCTCGGCCTCTTTCAACCCCAGCCGAGCGACCGCCCCCGTCCCGTTCAGCTCGCCCGGACCGTCCTGGGAGCCGTCTTCCTGACCGACGTCCAGATCGACGTCCTCTACGGCCGGCCCCGCACCCGCCTCGGCTACCTCGGCCGCCGTCTCGCCCGGCCCTTCGACCTGCTGCGGCGGCTGGGCCGCTACAGCCTGCGATGGGTGAAAGTCCGCGGATATACTCCACCGCCGTGAGTCCCAAACCTCGCAAGCCCGCTCCGGCCCCGGCTCCCCGCAAGCCCATGGCCGTGCCGGCCGCGCCGCGGTCCTCGTCCCGGAAGGACCCCCTCGACCTCCGTCTGGGGACGTTCTTCCTCTGGCTCCTGGTGCTGGTGCCGCCCTTCCTGTTCGCCGCCATGGTCAAGGAGTCGTTCCGTCAGCCGAAGCTGCTGGCGAGCGAGTGGTTCGCCCTGGCCTCCCTCGCGGCTCTGGCCTGGGGGCTCCAGCGGGTGGAGGAGGTGTGGCTCGCGGACGTCTGGCGGCTGCCCGCCGTGCGGATCGTCCTGCCCGTCCTGGCAGTCGCCACGGCCGGGCTCGCCACCACCGCACACCCGCTCCACGTCCGCGAGGCCCTGATCGACCTCTGGATCGGCGCCGCCGCCCTGGTGGGATGGATCGCGGCGCTCTCCCGCCGCGACGTCGCGCGCCTGCTCGGCGGGATGCTCTGGCCGGCGACCTTCCTGGCGCTGATCGGCATCCTCCAGTTCCACGGTCTCTGGCAGCCTCTGGACCTGGTCGGGATTGCTCCCGGCACGCGCCTCGCCATCACCTCCCTGGCGGGCAACCCGGGCGACCTCGGGGCCTACCTGGTGCTGCCCGTGCTGTTGGCGCAGGAACGGTTGCTTCAGCGATTGCGGTCTGGGGAGAGCTGGGGACGGCCGGCGGTCTGGGGCACGGCGGCCGCTCTCGTGGTCTGTCTCTACGCGCTCCTCCTCACGCAGACGCTGGCCGCCGTGGCCGCCGTGACCGTGGGCAGCCTGGTGCTCTGGGGAGCCCTGCTGCCGCGCCGCCGCTCGCTCATCGCCTTGGGCGCCGGGACGGCCGTGGCCGTCCTCCTCGTGGCCGCCGTCCCGCCCCTGCGGCAGCGGGTGGTCGACAAGGCGCGCCAAGCGATCGAAGGGGATTGGAACGACGTGCTCACCGGCCGGCTCGACGGCTGGCGCACGGCCGTCTGGATGCTGGAGGAGCACCCGCTCACCGGGGTCGGCCAGGGCGCCTACCGGCCGGAGTTCGTGCCCGCCAAGCTGGCCCTGATGGACCGGGGCGTCTCCTTCTACAAGGAACAGACCGTGGGCTTCGGCAACGCTCACAACGACTTCTTGGAGGTGGGCGCCGAATGGGGAATCCCCGGCCTCCTGGCCCTGGCCTGGGGACTGTGGGTCCTGATCGGAGCCTTGCGGCGGCAGGGGGGGAACAAGGGAGAGAGAGCTCTCGCCTGGGCGGGCACGGCGGCGCTGGCCGTGCTCTGCCTGGTCCACTTCCCGTTCCAGATCGCCCTGGTGGCCTATCCCGCCCTGCTGTTCCTGAGCTGGGTCCTCCGGACGGATACCGCGACCGAGGGAGAGGAGACGCCATGAAGGGGCGCGCCCTGGCGGTGATCCTGACCTTCCTCCTGATCGTGGCGACCCTGGGCCAGGCCCTGCGCTGGCGCGACCGGATGGCGACCAGCCGTCTGCTGGGCCGGGTCGAGGCGCTCACCCTGGCCGCGTTCCGCGTCGACCGGGTGCCCGTCAAGCTCATGGCGTACAACCTGCAAGCGCTCCATCAGGCCGAGAGCATGAACCCGGTGGAGGTGGGCATCCCCACGGCCCGCGGCACCCAGTACCTCTTCCTGGGCCGTCCCGAGACGGCTATCGGCTCCTACGAGGCGGCCCTGGCGCTGGAGCCCCAGTCCGTGGGCTACTTCGCCCTCGGCCGCGCCCAGTGGATCGCCGGCCAGCGCGACGAAGCCCGCCGCAGCTTCGCCACCGCCCTCCGCCTCGATCCCAGCCTCGCCGCCGAGTTGCCGCCGGGAGCCCAGTGATGCTCGACGCCCTCGCGGACACCGTCTTCACGGCGCTCCAGGGCCTCGCCCGGGAGGCGCCGGTCGAGGTGCGCGTCCAAGGGGACTGCATGAAGCCCTTCTTCGCGGACGGCGACCCGGTGCTCGTCTCCGCCGCCCGCGTCTACTGGCCCGGCGACGTCCTGATCTTCCGAGCGCCGGACGGCCGCCTGCTGGCCCACCGGCTCCTCGGATACCGGCCCTGGAAGGGAGGGGTCGCCCTGGTGACGAAGGGGGACTCCTGCGTGGTGCACGATTTTCCCGTGCCCAGGACCGCCGTGCTGGGGCGGATTGATGCGGTGCGTCCGTCCTTGTGGGGAAGGATTGTGGCGGTCCTGGGTTTCCTGAGGATCGCGCTGCGGCGAGCGTTCCAAGCGCTTCGGCGCCATGGAGCGGTTACCCTTCCATTCTTCAGAAGCCTTGGCCTCGCGGTCAAATCCCACCTGGAGTAGGATATAGCCGTGCGCACTGAGAAAGTCTCCCTCACCCTGGAAGAAGAGCTCTTGGCCGAAGCTCGCGAAGTGGTCGGCGCCCGGGGGCTTTCGGGCTATGTCAACCGAGCCCTCCGCCATCAGTTGCAGCACGATCGCCTGGCTGCCCTGCTTGCCGAGTACGAGCAGGAGGACGGACCGATCGATCCGCAAATCATGGAAGAGGTCCGTCAAGAATGGCCGGCACCCGGAGAGAAGAACGCCAAACGCCGCAGCGCCTGATCCTCGATTCTGGAGCGGTCATCGCTCTGGCCCGGAGAGATCCCAGGGCAAAGGCTTTTCTGGCCCGAGCCTTGGAATTAGATGTACAGGTCGAGATCCCCGTCGTCGTCGTGGCCGAGACCCTCCGTGGGGGCCCACGCGACGCGCCGGTCCACCGGGTGTTGAAGGCGGTCGGTTCGGTATCCGAAGCGCGCGAGGTCCATGGGCGCACCGCCGGCCGGCTCTTGGGGGTCGCCCGCTCGGCTCACACCGTGGATGCCCTCGTCGTGGCCCATGCCGTAGAGGCAGGTGGAGCCCAAATTCTTACCAGCGACCGCGAAGACCTTGAGAGGCTCGCGGCTTCACATCCTGAAGTGCGGATCCATCCTCTTTGAGTGGAAGTCGGCTTCACCGGAAACGGCACCGAGCCGCCGGCGGGCTCGTTCCAACCCGCCACCGGCTCCTTCAGCTCTGCTGCCGTCTCAGTTCAGCGGCGTCGTGGCGGTCGCGCACACGGGCGCCGGAAGCACCTTCTTCCCGGCATGGCTCTCGGTGAGCTCAGGCGCGGGAGGGATGACCGCGGCGCACGCGGTGTTGGAATACAGGGTCGACAGGGTCGCCGCGAAGATGACGGTGGCCTGGTTTCCCGTCCCCAGGTTCCCCACCTCGAGCTTGCAGACGGACCCGGCGTTGTTGTTCGGCGTGCAGGCCCAGCCCGGCGTCGAGACGGCGGGGTTGAAGACCGCGTTGCCCGGCACGGTATCGGTCACGAAGAGGGGATTGGCGTCCATGTTGCCCGTGTTGAAGACCTTGATCCGGTAATTGAGCACGTTGCCCGGCCGCGCCTGGTTGAAGAGCGCCGTCTTGGTGATCGAAAGGATCGGCGCCGCGGTCGTGGGCGTCGAGGCCTCGGCGCAGTTGGGACCGGGATGGGCGCAGGCGGTGTTGTTGATGAACGATCCGTTCGCGGAGACGTTGTTTTTCACTTTCACGGTGAAGACCGCCGATCCGCCCGCGCCGGATACCACCGTGCCCAGCGCGAGCGTGCACGCGGAGCCCGCCTGGTCGTCCGGCGTGCAGCTCCAGCCGGCCGTCGACTGCGTGGGCCGGAAGACAGTGTTTTCGGGAACGGTCTCAGTCAGGGTGGCGCCGGTCGCGTCGAGCTCTCCATAATTCTGATAATTCAAGGTATAGGAG
>CAXTNS010000339.1:1524-3030 GCA_964245465.1 uncultured Thermoanaerobaculia bacterium | reverse complement strand
GTATAGGAGATGCGGTTGCCCGCGTCGACGATGGAGACGTCCGGCGTCTTGGTGATCGAAAGGGCGGCGGACGGCACGATCCGGGTCAGGAACGCGTTGCCATTGCCGGCCGGGCCGGCGCTCCCCGTGAGGTAGACGGTCTTCAGCGCGCTGTTGACGGCGATCGCGTAGCCCGTGGTCTGGGGTCCGCAGCAATAGGTGGAATAACGGACGGCTCCCGACGGCTCGATCTTGGTCACGAAACCGTCCTGGTCCGGGTTGCCGCTGTGAAACGGGTTGAGCGTCCCGGCGTTGACGATCGGGAAACCGTCTGAAGTGACGCCGGTCACGTAGGCGTTCGACGCCGAATCGACCGCGATCCCATACCCGAAGGCGCCGCTGAAATCGCTGCTGCCGCCCAGGAACGTCGAATAGCCGGTCGCGCTGCCCGCCGCGTTGACCTGGGTCACGAAGGCCGCGAAGCCCCCGGGGTTCTCCGGCTGGAACGAGCCGGGCGTCACCCCCGTGAATTCGGTCGACCGGGTGAACCCCGTCACGTAGGCGTTGCCGGAGGCGTCCACGGCGACGTCCTGGGCCACGTCGTTGTCCCCGCCGCCCAGGAAGGTCGAGTAGACCAGGGCGTTGCCGGCCGCGTTGAGCTTGGCGAGGAAGGCGTCGTAGACGAAGTCTCCACAACTCACTCCCGGGCTCTCCGGCGCGACCGAGCCCGCGGTGGTGGGGAAGGTCTCGGAGCAGGTGCCCCCCGTGATCACGGCCTCGCCGGCCGTGGTGAGGGCGATGTGGTTGGCGAGATCCTCGTCGGCCGCTCCCAGATAGGTGGAGTACACGATGGCGGTGCCCGCGGCGTCGATCTTGGTCACGAAGGCGTCCGAGGCGCCGCCGGCGTTGGCGGGCTGGAGCGATCCCGCGGTCACGCCCGGGAAGCCGGAGGAACTGGTGGAGCCCGTGAGGTAGGCGTTGCCGGAGGTGTCGATGGCGAGGCTCTTGCCGAAGTCGTTGCCGGTGCCGCCCAGGTAGGAGGAGTAGGACAGGGCCGTGCCGGCCGGGTTCAGCTTGGCCACGAAGACGTCCTCGCCTCCCGCGTTGGCGCTCTGGAGCGACGAGCCCGTCACGCCTGGGAAGTCGGTCGAGAAGGTGTAGCCCACGAGGTAGGCGTTGCCCGCGGAGTCCACGGCGATCCCCTCCACTTCGTCGACCCCGTTGCCGCCGAGGTAGGTGGAGTAGAGGAGCGTCGTGCCGGTCGGATCGAGCTTCGCCACGAACCCGTCGAAGTCGCCGCCGTTGCTCGACTGCACGCCGCCGGGGCTGATGGTGCCGATGAAATCGGTCGAAGCGGTGCTGCCGGCGACGTAGATGTTGCCGGAGCCGTCGACGGCGATGGCGTGGCCGATGTCGTCGCCGCTCCCGCCGAGCAGCGTGAAGGAGCTGAACGTGGGATCGATCACCAGGGGCAGGCCGCGGTCGTGCTCGCCGAGCGCAAACCCCACCTCGGGCGTGCCCGTCTCC
>CAXTNS010000339.1:0-1514 GCA_964245465.1 uncultured Thermoanaerobaculia bacterium | reverse complement strand
TCCGCAGCTCATACCGGCAGTCCACCGTCCGCCGCTTCCCGCCAACCATTTGGAAGGCGACCGGCGGGTCGGCCTTCAGCTCTCCGCCGGGCGTGCGCACGACGAGCGCGCCGCTCTCGGCGACCTCCACGGAGGTTACGCCCTCGTAGACCATGCGAATCCGTTGCGGCTCCGCTCCGGCGGCCAGGAAGAACGACTGCTCGACGCGGCGGTCCTTGCCCGCAAAGACCACGTCCGTCCCTGGATAGACGTTGGTGTAACGCACTCCGGCAAAGCTCTGGACTCCCGTGCGCCACGCGCGCGGATCGCGGCCGCGGAGGTAATTGGTCTTCGTGGGCAGCGGGTTGATCCCCGCGATCCCCGCGAGGCCCGGGCGTTCCGTCCCGCCGGCCAGGCGCAGCCGCACGGTGGAGTCCGCCGGTTTGGCGCCGCCCAGGCTGAACACCGCTTCCCGGGCTCCCAGGGACAGCCGGTACCCTTGGCCGCGGGCAACGTAGCGGATTTCCTTATCTTTCCATTGACCGGCGTTCTCCTCGAAGCGCAGAGGCAGCTTCGCGGTAATTTCCGAGAGTTTCGTTCCGGGATCGCTCACGGGTGCGGCGGACACCCCGGCCGCCGGCAGAAAGAAGAAGAGGGTTGCAGCGAATGCGATGGTTGGCCAGATTTCCTTCAACGACTTCATAGGATTCTCCTGTCCGCCCATTGGGCTTTTTCGATCCCTTTGATCAGTGATCGAAGAGTGATCTAAGAAATGCCGACACCACGGCCCATCGCTGGGATTGGCGAAAAACTTTCTATTGCGGCTTGGTTTCATGATACCTCAGTCCCTCCCTTCCCAAGGGGCCGGCGATCCGGGAGAATGGCGCGGTGTCGAGCTTCGGCAATGGTTTCCTGCGTTTTCCCGACCTGTTCCCCGGCCGCCGCGGCGGCGAGCCCTGGGGCGGCCGCGGTCTCATCCTGGAAGTAGCGGGCGGGGCCTATTCGGTCACAGGTCTCTCCGCGGCCCAGGAGGAGGCGGTCCGCCGCAAGCTCGGCTCGCTGTGCAGGGAGGAGGAGAGCGCGGCAGCCGTCTCCCTCCAGGTCTTCCGGGCGCCGCACGCGGACTTCCTCGACCGCGACACGCGCGGCTGGGAGTACACCCTGGACCGGGACTACGCTCCGGGCGCCGTGCTCCTCGCCGGCCTGCGGCTCATGGGGCGGATCGACTGGACCCCCGCCCTGGCCGGCGGGCTGTGGACCCCCGAGGAGGCGGGGGAGGAGTGGGTCTCGGTGTTCGAGAACTACTTCCGGGTGCTCGTGGCCTACCGGCTGCTCGAAGAGGGTGGCGCGGTGCTCCACAGTGCCGGGGTGACCGACGGCGAGGCGGCCTGGCTGCTGCTGGGGCCCTCGGGCGCGGGCAAGACCACCAGCTCGCGGCTCTGCCTCGCCCGCGGCGGCACCGTGCTGTCCGACGACCTGAACGCCGTCCGCCTGAACGGCGAACATCAGGCAGGATCGCATGGCGACACCGTCGA
>CAXTNS010000338.1:0-7459 GCA_964245465.1 uncultured Thermoanaerobaculia bacterium | reverse complement strand
GGCCGAAGCCCTGGGCTGGAGTCTGTCGGCCCTTCAGGCCGGGTGGGGCAGACAGTGCTACGCCCACAGGTCAAACCTACCTTGACAAGGCACTAGAACCACACCTGTTCGGTAGACCTTCTTGACGCCTTCATCTCGGGGGTACTACGACATGAACCACCCCCCGCTCAGCCGGAAGTATTGATTCCTCGAACGAGCCACCGCGGGGAGGCAGCTTCTCCGCGTATCGATCGAACGCTGTGTGATAGAAGTTTCGCAGAACGAAGTCAATGAACCCAAAAGGCGTCATTGGTGCCGTCACGGGGATTCGGCAATTCTCATACTGCCCAAGCGACAGGTGGGACTTGGGGTGGGTCAATTCACAGTGAATGCCGTCTCGGGTGTCATAGTCAAACCGCACTGGAAACGGCACGATGCTCTTGGCCACAATGTCGGCAAAAATCTCGTCCTCAAGATAGATGTCAGGATTATTCTGAAACTCCTCCAAGTGTGGTGCTGGGAAAAATGCCAATCGGTGGCGTTCAAGGACTCCGCCAACGAATACATACATCCTGCACGAGACTGCCATACACCTCACGGTATGAACGGTCTTTCAGGGAAACGGATATATGTGCAGCTTGAGGGAAAGTGACCTCGGTGCAACCTCCCGCCAGTTCACGACGAAATGCAAAATTCTGATCGCCCGCGAGACCAACCTCCACGAGGTATCGGACCACGCCGTCGATTTGCTTCTTGATCTCTTCCGGGGTGGGCACGAAACTCACCCTCTACCTTTGATCAGAAGCTCCTCGAGCTTATCCTTCAAGCTATCGTCCAAATCCTCTGGGAGAACACTCCCGGACTCTAAATCGGCTATCAGGTCACGCAAACGCTCCTTACCCTTCTTCAACCGTCGACGCCCTTCTTCGGTCATGTCACGATGAACGATTCGCAACCGCTTTCGCTGCTCTTCAGGGGGGAAAGTAAACCACAATTCGAAGTTGTTCTTCTTGAGCTCTTCATATTCCTGCATCAAATTCCTCATCCCGTTGCCAATACCCAGCACGCGGACCCACGCCTTGCTCCTGGTAATGGCCGTAAAGAGACGATTGCGGATGCTGGCAAGGTTCCAGGATGAGGAGTCACAATCCTGCGCATTAATGATGTAGACCATCCCTGCCTCGTTTCCCTTGGCACGATAAATGCCTGTAAAGGTCACGGACGAAACATCCGGCTGGAAAAAGACATTCGGGTCGGTATCGACTCCCGCCAAGTGAGAATTGATGCCCAGGTCCAGCAAGCGGCTGCGGATCAATCCGACCTTTATCCGGGTCGTCAGAGGATCGGGATTGATGACGACGATGTCGTCGTGCCTCAATTCATCGCGCTCGATGTTCTCCCGAATCGCATCGACCAACCAAGCAGCTTGCTCTTCTTCATTGTCAAACTTCACAAACTGCACAAGATCGTCGATGGCAGAATGTTCCTCGAGAAATCTCGGACTCGTGTCTTCCGTCCTTGCAAGGATGACGAAAGAGCCGGCCTTTAACTCGCCTTCCTTCAGTCGATATCCGATATCTTCCCATAGTTGGGGATGGTCAAACATTTGAACCAGCCCGGTCCCACCAGGCACGCGTGGACGCCGATAAACTCCAAAGCCGAGCGAATGGGCTGTCACGAGAACTGGCCGCGAGTTCCGGTAACATTTCTCGAGAATGATGTCACGGCGTGGACCTTCGCCCTTGGAATCATCGAATTGGACCCTGGGAGAACCGTCGGCCTTCACCCCAAAAATCTCCTCGGTCGGGGGAAGAGATTCTCCGGCCAGGTTCTGCAATTCGTCATAGGCATAAACCAGCCGCTTGGTCTCATCGAGAACCTCATAGCAGAGCCTGAGAAATGCCGGGGGAAAGTCCTGTGCCTCGTCGACGAGGACTGCATCGTAGAGCGGTCGTACATCGCGAACCTGGCCGAGTGCGCGTTCGCATGCCCCCGAGAACTCCTTCCCCTGGCCGAAGGCGTTCTTCGCCGACCGGAAGTCGAAATACTCCAAGCCGTGTGCGCGACAGAACTCGTAGTAAACGCCATCGCGCTCTCCACCCCCCGGAGCCCCCCATGCATTCATGATGCGGAGGTTGTCCCAGTCGGGCTCCTCGCCGGTCTGCTCGAGAGAAAAATTGTTGATCAGTCGCCGGAATTGTCCCTTGAGCGAACGCGTGTGGAACGTCACGGCAATGCGCCAATCGGGATGCTGGGCATGGAGGTAGGCCGCCTTCAGTGCCAAAACGATGGTCTTGCCGGAGCCCGCGAGACCCCTAATGCGCTGCACGCCTTCGACGGTCTCAAGGACTGCCTTGCTCTGCAGATTATCGAGGGTGGCGATAGAGTCCTCGAGCCGTTTAAGCTTGGCGCCTCGGGAGTCGGTGCGGGTGACGCTCCGCTTCGTCCGGCTCTTGCGGATCGTCGAAATGCTTTGGATCGCAGAGAGAGCAGCCTCATAGACGTTGCCCTCTCTTTCCTTCCACTCAAATCGTTCAAGCTCGCAGGTCAGCGATTCAGCATTAGCAAGTACGTAGCCAGCTTCAGCATGTCTGCGAAGATCGCTGATACCCGGCGCGAACGATAACGTATGAAGCTCTATTTTCAAGTCTCTGCGCCGCATCAATTCCGGATGAGTCTTGAGGCGGGCTTCAAGCTTGTTGGCCGAATCATCTTGCCGTTTGCCATACTCGCCGGGCTCAGTTCCCTCGATCAAATCGAAGATGACAATTCCTTGGTCGGGGGATACCAACAGCGCATCGATCGGATGCCGACCTTCCGCTGTGCCAACGATTGGAAATCCGATGAACAAACGACCAGACAAGGACCGGTCTTGCGAAACGCGGTTCACCAGCTCTCGACTAGAAACCGGTTTATCATTCGTCCCTTGAATGATATCAACGCTCACGAGTTCCTCCTGCTGGCATCGTGCTTCCCGCAGCATCCATTGTAGCCGTCAACAAGCTCATGAACGGATTCGGGTAATATCTATCCCAGAATCGTCCAGGTTGACGCTTCCTCCAACCATTGTGGAGTCCCTGTGCTACCTCTTGACCTACCACATTTGGATTTCGCCTTGGGGACAGGGAGGATGGCTAAGCGGCGATCGGAAAGAGTTGAGCCTCCACCCGGTTCCGTTCAGGAACGCTGGCGCTCTGACGGATCGGCTTCGACTGGAGCTTTGCCTTCTCGAACATCTCCCAGTACTTGGCGGGAGCCGGCTTGAACTCGAAGAACGGCTCGTGCCCGGCCTCCAAGTCCCCCTTGATCTGAGCCACGATGCACTTCATCAGAACATGAGGGAGCTCATCTTTCGTTGCCGCAAAGCTCACGAAGTTATACTCCAGGCAATGGGCTATCCACATGCCACTCTCTTGAAAGACCACAGCGTTGATGACGATCGGTCCATTTTGTCTTCTCCAAGTCGGAACTACACGGCATCGACTTCGGGAACACAACTCAAGGCCCTCTCTCCTCCACAGGCTTCACCCCCACCACCTGCCACAGGGCCGCCGTCTTGAAGACCACCCCGTCCTTCACCGTGAGGACGACCCGCCGGATGTCACCGATTTGCGCGACGGGATCGCCGTCGACCAGGATGAAGTCCGCGAGCTTGCCGGGGGCAATCGTTCCCAGATCTTTGTCGTGCCGGGTCACGCGGGCAGCTCCCAGAGTGGCGATCTTCAGGACCTCGGGGACGGGGATGCCGGCGGCGGCATAGTTTTCGAGCTCGCGCTGGAGGGTGAAGCCCGCCAAGCCGTCCGTGCCGGCCACGATGGGGATGCCCGCGTCGTAGACGGCGCGCAGCATGGCCATGATGTTGCGGAAAGCGGCCTGGTAACGCTCCCTCCTGTCCTCCGGCGCCGGCAGGTGGGTGGCCATCAGGGTACGCCGCACCGCGAAGGGAACGCGGCCGGCGATGGGGGCGAGGATCGGGCTCACCCGGCCGGGAAGGGCGGTCAGGCGGCTCTCGAAGATCGACACCGTGGGGTCCACCACCGTGCCCTTCTCCTTGAGCAGCCGCAGGAAGGCGCGTACGGGCTCGGACTGGAGGTCCAGCTCGGCGCCGTGCTCGTACACGGCGGAGAACCGGGCCGGAGTGCGGGTGTCGACCTCCGGCATGAAGTTGAGGAAGAGGAAGTTGATGTGCTGGATCTCGTCGAACCCTTCGCGCACCGCCTGCTCGGCCGTCATGCCGTTGGGGATGTGCCCCGAGACCCGCAGGCCGTGCTGGTGGGCCCGGGCCGCGATGGCTGGCACCAGCTTGGGATCGACCGAGCTGTAGATCTTCACCTGTTCGTAGCCGAGCCGGACGTACTCCTCCACGGCCGCAAGGGCTTTTTCTTCGGTGTCCACGAGCGTCTTGGTGGGGCCCGCGTAGGGACCGGGGCCGTCGATGACGCCGCCCGGCACGATCCGGGGGCCGAGGCCCTTCCCGGAGTCCCAGAGGCCTTTCAGGCGGAACAGTTGGCCGGGATCGTTGCCCAGGTCCCGGCTCGAGGTGATGCCGGCCGCGAGATCGACGATGCCGTCGGTCTCGACGAGGTGCTGGTGCATGTCCCAGAGGCCGGGCAGGAGCATCTTGCCCTTGGCGTCCAGCACCTCGGCGCCGGCCGGCACGGGGATCTCGCCGTCCCGCCCCACGGCCTGGATCCGGTTGCCGGAGACGACGACCGTGGTGCCGGGCAGCACCGCGCCGGTCTCGGGGTTGAAGAGGCGGGCTCCCTTGACCGCCAGCGGGCCGGCGGGACGGTGGGAGAGCTTCCTGGCCAGATCCTCCGAGCGGCGGACCAGGACCTCGGTCTGGGCCTTGATCAGACCGGAGGCCGCGTCCTCCCATCCCTCGCGCACGACGGTGACGAAGCCGTCGTACCGGCCGAAGAAGACGGACGGGCTCTCCATCCAGACGTAGAACGGCTCATGGCCGAGGCCGGAGACGGCGTACAGGGTGAGATCGAGAGCCCGGCCCTTGGACGTGAGGCGGGTGGCGCCGGCCCGCTCGATGCTCGTCTCCCCTTCGGGGAGCATGGGCAGGCGGTGGTGCGGGGCGCGGAGCAGGGCCATCGCCAGGAGGGCGAGCTCCTGGTGCCCCCCGGTGAGGGTGTAATAGAACGCCGGACTGGAGAGCTTCTGCTCCCCCTTCTCGACGCTGTTGCTCCAGACCCCCTTCCCCCCGGCGATCTCGAATCTCTCGTCCACCGGGCTCTGCCAGTAGTCATGGCCCGTGAGGTGGATCTGGACGGGGATGCCGGCGGCGTCGAGCCTGAATTGGTTGGAGACCTTCTGGCCGCGTCCGCGGTCGCTCACCTCCAGGGTCAGGAGGCCTTCCCCGTTGGGATCGAGGCGCAAGGTCGCCAGGCCGGAAGGCTTGAGGTTCCCCAGGAAAATGCTGTAGCGAAGCTCTTCCCCAGGTCCGGCCTGGCCCTGCCTGGCGGGCGGAGCGGTCTCCGCGGCGCCGAGCGGCAGACAGACGAGGAGAGAGAGCGCGAAGACACGGGCTCTCCCCATGACAGGCCCTCCGGATCCCCCACGTGGGGGGGAGAAAAAGACGACAGAGCTCCACTTCCCCTCGGGAGCTCCTCCTGAAAAGGAGGAGCCCCGCGCACTCATCTCAAAAGAATCTGGCCCCTATTGTGACAGAAATATAGCGCGCTACTCCACCGGCCTCACTCCGACGGCACTGTAGAGGGCCGCCGGGTCGAAGACCACGCCGTCCTTGACGGTGAGAACCACACGCCGGACGTCGCCGATCCGCGCCACCGGATTGCCGTCGATCAGGATGAGGTCGGCGAGCTTGCCGGGCGCGACCGTGCCCAGCTCCTGGTCGCGCTTCATGACCTTCGCGGCGCCGAGGGTGGCGATGCGCAGGACGTCGGGCGCCGGAATGCCCGCGTCCACGTACAGCTCGAGTTCCCGGTGATAGCTGAAGCCGGCGAGAGCGTCGGTGCCCGCGACGATCGACACGCCCGCGGCCTGGAGGTCGCGCACCAGGTTCTCCATGGCCCGGAAGGAGTCGCGGTAGCGCTGTGCCTGATCGGCCGGCGGGTTCAGGCCGCCGCCGAAGAGAGTGCGCCGCACCTGGGGCGGGAAGCGGCGGGCCACGGCGGCGAGGCTGGGGCCCAACTCGCCGGGCCGGGCCAGGAACATGTCCTCGAAAGCCACGAGCGTGGGATCGGAGACCGTGCCGCGCTCCTTGAGCAGGGCGATGAAGCTCTTCACCTTGCCGGACTTCAGGTCCAGCCCGGCCGCCTGCTGGGCCACCTCGCTGAAGCGGGCCGGCGTGCGGGTGTCGATCTCCGGGGAGAGGAAGTTGAGGACGAGGAAGTTGGCGTGCTGGATCTCGTCGAAGCCCGCCCGCACCGCCTGCTCGGCCGTCATGCCGTTGGGGATGTGCCCCGAGACGCGCAGGCCGTGCTCATGGGCTCTTTTGACGATGGCCGGCACCAGCTTCGGGTCGAGCGAGCTGTAGAGCTTGACCTGGACGTAGCCGAGCTTCGCGTAGTTGTCCACGGCCGCCAGGGCCTCTTCCTCGGTGTCCACCAGCACCTTGGTGGGACCGGCATAGGGGCCGGGGCCGTCCATGAAGCCGGCCATGAGCACCCGGGGCCCCATGGTCTCGCCGGAGTCCCACTGGCGCTTGAGATCGAGGAGCTTGTCGGTGTCGTTGGCGAGGTCGCGCACGGTGGTCACGCCGGCCGCGAGGTGCAGCAGCCCGTCGTCCTCTCCGAGATGAGTGTGCATGTCCCAGAAGCCGGGGAGCAGCGTCTTGCCCGCGGCATCCACCACCTCGGCCCCGGCCGGCATGGCCACCTCGCCGTCCTTGCCCACGGCCTGGACGCGGTTGCCGGAGATCACGACCGTCGTGCCCGGGCGGACCGTCCTGGTCTCGGGATCGAACAGCCGGGCATTCCTGAAGACCAGGGCGCCCTTGGGCCGGCGGGAAAGCTTCGAAGCCAGATCCTTGAGCCGCTTTCCCACGGCAACGTCCTGGACCTTCATCAGCTCGGGGATGGTGCTCTGCCAGCCATCGAGACAGAGCATGGACCAGCTATCACCCCCCGCGAAGAGATTCTTCTGCTCGTCCAGCCACACGTAGCCGGGCGTGAAGCCGAGCCCGGAGATGGAGTACAGGTCGACCGTCCGGCTTCCCCTGCCTTCCGCTTGCACTTTGGTGGAGGAGACCTTCTCGATCCGGGCCTCGCCCGTGGGGAGCACCGGCAGCCGGTTGGCGGGGGCGGCGAGGAGGGCGCGGGCGAGCAGCTCCGTCTCCTGCGGCGGTCCGTTCAGGCTGAGGTAGAAGGCAGGTCCGGCCGGAGCCGGGCGGTTCTCGTTCTCCGAGGCGTTCTTCCAGACGAGCCGCCCCTCCCTGCGCTCGAAACGTTCCTCGACGGGGCTCTTCCAGTAGTCGTGCCCCGTGGTCTCGACGAACACGGGAAGTCCC
>CAXTNS010000337.1:4855-7469 GCA_964245465.1 uncultured Thermoanaerobaculia bacterium | reverse complement strand
AGGTGGTGGGAATCGCCGGCGAGGCTGGCACCGGCAAGTCACGGCTGCTCTACGAGTTCTGCCACAGTCCCTGGGAACAGCCGGCCGCGTGTCTGGCAGGGCGTTGCCTCTCCTATGGAAGCGGCGTGCCTTACCTGCCCCTCCTCTATATGCTGCGCAGCCGTTGGGGGATCGTCGAGACCGACGAACCCACCATCGTCGCGGCCAAGATCCGTAGGGGCCTAGAAAAGGCTGGGACGAGGCCCGAGGAGTCTCTGCCTTACCTCCTGAAGCTCCTCGGCGGGGAAGACAGGTCGGAAGGCTTGGCGAACCTGAGCGCTCAGGCCCTTCAGACCCGCACCTTTGCCCTTTTGCGGCAATGGCTGTTGAACGTTGGCCTGGGCCGTCTGGTGGTCCTGGAGATCGAGGATCTGCACTGGATCGACGAGACCTCGGAAGACTTCCTCTCTTTTCTGGTGGAGGCGTTGCCCGCGGCCCGGATGCTGCTCCTGGTAACCTACAGGCCTGGGTACCGGCCCCGCTGGATCGAGAAGTCGTATGCCACCCAGATCAATCTGCGGCGTCTGACGGAGCAGGAGGGTCATGTGGTGGTGGAAGCCATCCTGCGCAATGCGACGCTGCCGGAGGATCTGGTCGGAACCATCCTGAGCAAGGCCGAAGGAAACCCGCTTTTCCTGGAGGAACTGACCCAGACCCTGCTGGAGCGCCCGGACGTTTCCGTTCCAGATACTCTCCAGGGAGTGCTCATGGCCCGGGTCGACCGGCTCCCGGAGGACCACAAGAGACTCCTCCAAACGGCCTCAGTCCTGGGTCGGGAATTTCCACTCCCCCTTTTGGCGGCCGTTTGGGACAATCCGGGAACCCTGGCCTCCCTGCTCGCGGACCTGAGGCGCTGGGAGTTCCTTTATGAGGAGCCTACCGCCGAGGATTCTCTCTATTTCTTCCGACACGTCCTGACACAGGAGGCCGTCTACCAAACTCTCCTGACGAACCGCCGCCGGTCTCTTCACGCGGCGACAGGGAAGGCATTCGAGGCACTGTATTCCGACTGCCTGGACGAGGTTTATGACCGGCTGGCGTACCACTACTCGGAGGCCGGTGATTCTGAGAAGGCCGTCTCTTATCTCTCCCTCTTTGCCGAGAGGGCGGCCTGTGGGTACGCCCATACCGAGGCGGCGAAAGCCTTGAGAGAGGCGCTCGTCCATGCCGAGCATCTGCCGGCTCCGGACCGCGACCGGCGCATACTGGAGCTGATCCTGCAACTGGCCCATTCCCTCCTCCCCCTGGCCCACTTCTCCGAAACTCTGGAGCTCTTTCTACGCCACGAGAACCTCCTGGCGAGAGTGGCAGATCCTTCCCTGGCGGGCAGGTATTTCTTCTGGCTGGCCCATACCTACAGCTACTTGGGTAATCAGGAGGAGGCCGCAGTCCACGCGCGACGTTCTATCGCCGCGGCGCAGCAGTGTGGAGACGTGGCGACCGAAGGCCGGGCTTGGTATGTGCTCGGCCGCGACGCCTTCTGGTCTGGTCGGTTCTCGGAAGGGATCAAGCACGGGTTGCGAGCCGTTAACTTGCTGGAGAGGACGACGGACCGCCTCTGGTGGCAAGGGCAGGCTTACTGGGTGACGGGGTTCCATCACTACGTCTTGGGCCAGTTTGAGGAGGCTTTCGAGATGATGAGGAGGGCCGACCAGATCTGGCGGACCCTTCAGGATCCACGGCTGGACCCCTCCTGGAGCACCGGCTACTTTCACGCTTCCCTCGGAGACTGGGAGTTGGGGATCGAGGAGTGTAAGGGAGGGTTGGAGAGGGCCCAGGATCCCCTCAACACGGTGGCAGCCTTGGGCTTTCTGGGCTACGCGTATCTGGAGAAGGGGGATCTCCCCCGTGCCATCGAGGCTCTGGAAAGCTCGGTCGAGCGCCTGCGCCAAACCGGGATGCAGCAGCTCCTGGGCTGGTTCTCCGCCTTCCTGGCCGAAGCCTTTCTGGTTTCGGGCTGTCCGGCCGAGGCCCGGAAACTGGCAGGAGAGGCGCTCGCCACGACCCAGAACGTCAAGTTTCGGTACGGAAGCGCCATGGCCCAGCGGACCCTCGGGCGCATTGTCTTGGCGGACGGTGACCGGGAGGGCGCGAGAACGTGGCTCGACGAGGCCCTGGAGAGCTTCCGGTCGATCCAGGCCCCTTTCGAGGTGGCGCGCACGCGTCTGGACCTGGCCCTTCTGGCAGGCCCCGGGTCCGCAGAAGCGGCGCGGCAGCTCGGGGAGGCCCGTCGGATCTTCGCGGAGCTGCGGGTCCCGGATTATGTCGAAAGAGCCGAGCGGCTCGCCGCGGAGCTGGCGCCCGCGCCGGAGCGGTCGAGCGGACCGAAGACGAGATAGACCTTGGCTTCTGGTTCATGGTCCGGGCAGCAGACGATCTTCAGATGGCTCAAGGCGCGGACGCAGAAGTCTCGGGCGCCGATCTCGGCCAGGGGCCAGTGCTCAGGAGCCGTCCAGAACGAGTCGTAGCCGGGCCAGGCGAGGACAGCGTCCCGTTTCTTGGGCGAGCACAGACCCTCTTCCACCCAGCGCGCGAAAAGACGCTCCCACCGGGGCTCGCGTGGGGGCTGCCGGGG
>CAXTNS010000337.1:3261-4845 GCA_964245465.1 uncultured Thermoanaerobaculia bacterium | reverse complement strand
GAAGGAGCCCGCGATGCCGATCCGAGGCAGGACTTCCTCCGTGACGTCGAAAGAGAGATGGAGCCTCTCGACTCCTTCCAACAGCGATGCGCCCTGGGTGGTCTCAGGCAGTGTTTCAGGCGCCACCTCCCGCAGGTAGTCCAGCATCTGGGACATCTCCATCCCGGAGATCTCCAGTCGAACGGCGTCGCTTCCCCGGGCTCTCAGGCTGAAGACGTAAAGAAGGCTGGCTGAGGACGGCAGGGCCTCCAGGCAGGAGCGGACCCGATTGCGCTGCCGGGCCGGAGGCGATTTACCGAGGAGGTTGGGAAGCAGGGTACCCATGAGCCAACCAGGGTCGGCATCTCCAGGCAGCTTTGCGCAGACGATGGGGACCGGATTATCCGGCGGCTCCTGGTCCAGATCGAATTCGAGCCAGGCGGAGCGCACGGGAGCGAGCGTTCCCTCCGGCTCGGACCATAGAAGGAGGAAATCCTTTTCGGAGGAGGGGAGGAGCCGATTCGCCATACCCCGGGCCTGGGAGGCCTCGGAGAGGCGCAGAGACAGATCGACCGGCCCGGCACCCGGAGAGAGGCGGACCTCGAACGTTCCTTGGAGCTCACCGGGAAGGAGCGCCGCCAGCGAGTGGAGACGCCTCAAGGCCAGGGAGTCGAAGAGCGGCCGGATCAGCCTGGGCTCGAGGACGGAAAGCCAGTGGACACAGGTCAGCGGCACGTCCGAAGGTGCCTTTGCCTAGCCCCCGCCTCCTCCCGTGGTTCCGCCTGTTCCACCGCCCGTTCCGCCGCTCCCCGGAACCCACCCATCATCGCCGCCGGCCACCTGGTCGAGGTCATCGTCCGAAAGTTCATCCCCGCTCTCGCGAAGCTCAGCGATGTCTTCGGATGTCAATCTGAAGCCCTGGTCGCTCGCCCAGCGGGTAGCCGCATCCGGGTCATTGATCAGGGAGCGCAGCTCTTCCAGCCGGCGCGGGTCGTTACGGACGCTTTCAAGAAAGCGTGCCAGCTCGTCTCTCATGTTGATCCTCCTCAAGGAGATTGCCCTCCACAATGAGCCAAATCCAGGGGTAAATCAACCCCCGCAAGGTCCTACAAGCCCGTTCGCTCCAGCCCTATTCCCCGGCCTTCCCAATCCTGCAGACGAAGAACGCCTCCATCGACTCCGTGGGCACGACCCGGAGGGCCTGCTCCAGGCGCGGGTCGTAGCTCTTCTGGTCCCAAGACGTGAGGCCGGGGATGGCGTTTGGGATCTTCAGGGGAATGGGCTCGACCGTGGCGTCCGGGAAATGCTTCAGGAGGTGGTTCATGGTCTCCTCGTTCTCCTCGGGAGCCAGGGTGCAGGTGGAGTAGACCAACTCGCCTCCCGGCTTGAGGAGCTTGAAGGCGGCGACCAGCATCTTCTTCTGGAGGTGGCTGAACTTGGTGATCCGCTGGGGAGACCAGAAGCGCAGGGCCCGCGGGTGCTCCAGGTTGAGCATCCCCTCGCCGCTGCACTGGGCGTGGGGAAGGATGCGGTCGAACCGGCGCTCGATGAACGTCGTCAGGTACTGCCCCGGGTAGACGGTCAGGTGGCCGTACCTGACGTGGA
>CAXTNS010000337.1:0-3251 GCA_964245465.1 uncultured Thermoanaerobaculia bacterium | reverse complement strand
CCGCATCTTCTCGGCCCGCGGCTTGATGGCGTCGTTCACCCAGAGCTCGCCCTGGTTGCCCGTGAGGGAGGCGATGTGGGCCGCCTTGCCCCCAGGGGCCGCGCAGACGTCCAGGATGGCGTCCCCTGGATGGGGGTCGAGAGCCAGGGGCGGGATCAGGCTGGAGGCGTTCTGGATGTAGACGTGCCCTTCCTGGAACAGAGCCGATTCCGAGACGTCCCGCTTGGCGCTCAGGAGGTGGTAGGCGTCCTTGCACCAGGGGATCGGCTCAATCTCGATGCCGGCCGCCCGGATCTCTTCCAGGATCTGTTCAGGGGGCTTGCCGCTCAGCCGGTTGATGCGCAGGCAACTCGTGTGCTCCAGGCTGACCAGCTCCTCGGCCTCGCCCGGCGAGACGCCGTAGATCCGCTCGACCCGTTTCAGGAACTGGTCCCGCTTGGCGTTCTCGAAGCTGTTGCCACTTTCCCGATAGCCACCGCCTCGCCTGGGTCCCCGCGACCTCTTCATGCGGGGCGTCAGTCCTCCCGTGCCAGGGGCGGATCGACCACCGTGAAGTGGAACGCCGTGCCTGTGCCGTGCTCGCTTTCGAGCCAGATACGGCCGCCGATCTGCTCGACGGCCGTACGGACGATGGAGAGGCCCAGGCCCGTGCCGTCCGCCACCTCCGGATGGGCGCGGACGAACTGCTCGAAGACGAGGTCCTGCATCTCCTCGGGAATGCCCAGGCCGTTGTCCGAGACCGAGATCCGCCAGCGGCCGTCCTCCTGCCGCTGGACGCCGACGCGCACCCAGCGGTCGTCTTCCTCGGGATCGGAGTACTTGATGGCGTTGCCGATCAGGTTGATCAGGGCGAGCTCGACCCGGGTGGCGTCGACCTGGACGTCGGGGATCGGCTCCTGGATCGCGATCCGGACTCCCCGCTCGCCAGCCATGCCGTGGAGCTCCTCGACGGTCTCGGCGATCAGCGCCCGCAGCGAGAGCCGCCGGCCCTGGGCCGTCTCCTCGCTCCCCTGGGCGATGGCCAGGGAGTGGACGTCGTCCGCCACGCCCTTGATGCGTTGCATCGTGTTGCGCAGATTGCGCAGAGCCCGCTCGCGGACGGCCTCATCCGCGCGGCTGTTGTCCAGCAGATGGAGGGCGGCCTCGGCCGTGCTCAGGCGGTTGCGCAGCTCGTGGGCCAGGTCCCGGCCGAAGCCTCCCAGCAGACGCGCCCGCTCCCGGCGGTCCCGGAAGCCCTCCTCCCGGAAGGTGGTGGCCGTGATGGTGGTGATCACCGTCAACGCCCGGTAGAGCCGCTCGGAGACCTCGATGGCATAGCTGGGCGGCACCTTGCGCTGGAAGCTCTGGGCCTCCTCCTTCAGGGCGTTGAAGAGGATGTCACCCAGGATCTCGAACTCGGCCAGGATCTCGTCGATGTCGTACCCCTGCTCGCGGCGGAGCCGCGCCAGCTTCGTGAACTCGTGGTGCACGACCTGCTCGGATCCCAGGTCGCCGTCGGAGCAGAGATAGTCGGAGATGGCCCGCAGGACGTCGGGGATGTGGTTGAGCAGGGTTTCCGCCGGAAAGATCCGGCGCGGATGGACGTCCAGCCGTTCCAGGAGACGGTCCAGCCAGGCGCGGGTCAGCTCCGTGGAACGGCGGTGGAGCTCGGCTCCGAGATGGGCCTCGAAGGCGAGGATTTCCTTGTGCTTCTGCCTCATAGGCATCTAGGCATCCTCTACAGAATAAATCGGTGAACAAGTCGACGGGACGCCTCGATTCTACCTCATGGGAGGGTTCATCGGCGGGTCGCCGTCGTACCGGGAGCGGCGAACGTGCTGGCGCAGGCCGTGGAAGACCCAGGGGAGCATCTTCTCCGTGCCACGGTCCATGGCCCAGCGGGGCGTGAGGCCCCCCGGGTCCGTGAAGAGGCGGCAGACGGCCAGCGTCTTCCCCGGCCCGAGCGCCGTCAGCGTCCAGGAGCCCCGGTGATCGTCGACGTTGCCCGAGCCCTGGACGTAGACCCAGTCGATCCGCCAGACCTTCCCTTGCGGTCCGGTCTCGACCCTTTGAGTGAAGCGAACCCGGTACCGGCGCTCTCCCATGGGAGAGGGCAGGTTCATCATGTGTGTGCTTTCGACAGAGCCGTCCGGTCGCGGCTGGACGGTGGAACGCTCCAGGAAGGGCATGAATTCCTTCCAGTGAGCGTAGTCGGTGAGAGCCCGGAAGACCCGCTCCGGCGGCGCCTCGATCACTCCGCGTCCGACCCCTTCCCGCGGCTTCCCGGGGCCGGCGGACACCCTCTCCACCCAGACCTCGCCTGTGGGAGTCGGCTGGGGCTCGCCGGGGAAGGTGACGAGCAGGGCGAGCAGGAGGAGATACGGCATGCCGCGATTCTAGCGTCTGGGTCTGGCGGATCAGGGCCTCCGGGAACGGATGCGGAAGGCTGCGTGTTCTCCAAGAATGGAATGGTCATCGAGTGGCAGAAGGTCCGCGTCCAGTCCGAGGTGCGCGATCTCTATCTCGAAAAGGACCGGGAGATCTGGACCGCCGGGCTCGCCCGCGAGGAGGGGTTCCTCGGCAAGGAGGTCTGGCTGGAGGAGGAGAACCCCGAGAATACCAAGGACATCGAGGTCATCCTGGTGATTCGCTGGAAGCGCGAGGAGGATTGGAAGGAGATGTCCAAGGAGCGGCTGGACGATCTGGACCGCCGGTTCCGCGAGGCCGTGCCGGAAGGTTGGGAGTGGGTCGAGACGCGTTCGTACGAGGTGGCATGAGCTGGCGGCGGATCCTCGGACGTCTCCTGGGGCTGGCGCTCCTCTTCGTTTTCCTGGTTCTGGCCTACCCGTACCTGCGCAATGCGTTCCGGGTCGTCCAGCTCCTCCGCGAGCCGCCGCCCACGGCCCTGCCCGTACCCGTCGAGGGCGTGGGGCCTTCGGATCTCGCGAACACCTGGGGTGCCCGCCGGAGCGAGGGGCGCACGCACGAGGGGATCGACATTTTCGCGCCCCGCGGCACGCCTGTGGTCTCCGCCACCCAGGGCGTGGTGGTGCGCAAGGGCTGGAACCGGCTCGGGGGGAAGACGGTCTCCGTCCTCGGTCCCGGCGGCTGGTATAACTATTACGCCCATCTGGACGAGTGGGACGCTCCGGCCCTCGGGGATTGGGTGGAGGCGGGGACGGTGCTCGGCTACGTGGGCGACACGGGGAACGCCAAGGGGACGCCGACCCATCTGCACTATGGGATTTATGAGGGGGGCGCGGCTCGGAATC
>CAXTNS010000336.1:5715-7469 GCA_964245465.1 uncultured Thermoanaerobaculia bacterium | reverse complement strand
CCGTAAACTCAAATCAGCTCACGTCAGATCTCCTTTCGTGCCGCACTGCCAGACGCTTCGAGGGGATAGTCCTCCGGCGAACGATCGGCGTGTTAGCTGCTTGGCACCTCCGCTCCGCTCCGGTGCCAAACAGCTTTGGACCTTCATCTGTGTTTAGAGCGTATGTGGTACTCCTCGGGCCAGCTTGGTGCCTCCGCTACGCGGGCACCAAACTGGCACTTGCGCGTAGCGGAAGGTCTAGCCATGGTGCGGTGCTGGCGGTAGAATCGGAGCAGCCCCTGTAGAGGAGAAGCTGCATACAAATATCGTAACGTATCGGTAGTGCGGCCAACCCCAGCGCTCAACCGGACGACAACCGCAAACAGCGCGGTTGCCGCCGGTTAGCTTCCAGGGCGTTAGGCGGCACTAGACACATACTGGTAATCATCAATGCAGCCCCGGATTCGGCTTTTCTCGAAACGCCACGAACGCGCAATCTACGATCGACGGCTGTCGGTGTCGCTTCCCCGACGGCTCCGACGACGCCTTTGGCACATCCTGGGGCAATATAATGAACGCTTCGAGGTTGTGGACCATACCAACTGGCACAGCACAAGTAGCACACTCGAAGAGCTCGAGAGTGAGCTGAAAGGTCGATATGGCGTCGAGACCCTTGAGGGCCTGAACGCCCAGGATGAACGCGGGCCCGTCGATTTGCAGGGCTTTGTGCTGGGTGCATACCCCAGTCAAGTGTTCGACGTCATCGAACTCTTCTACGTTCGGCTTAGCGAATCCCAACGGCTCGACTTTCAGGGGAGCATGAATCTCGCTCTCGACGAAGAGGGCTCCAACTGGCGTCTAGCCGACGGCCAGTTCTTTCAGGTTAGTTCCGACTTCCTCGCCGTGCAGGTGGTGGCTCGTTCGTACGAACTCCTAAAGGCGGAAGGCTTTGAAGGCGCCCTGGATGAATTCAATGAGGCCCGAAATGATCTCGAGTCTGGCGACTACAAAGGCGCTATCCTGAACTCGTGTAAGAGCTTTGAGAGCGTAGTCAAATCCATTCTGGGCGAGGCCGCTGGCAACGCCAGCGTGCTCAATCGCCAACTAATGGGTGGCTCGTTTGGTGTCGGCCTCCCAGATGGCTTCGCCCTGTCCTTTGCTGAGCAAGTTCTCAATTCACTGGCGTTTCTCCGCAACCGACTCGGCGGGCATGGCCAAGGCGAAGCCCGGGTTGAGGTTCCTAAACTCTACGGTCAGCTTGCTGTTCATCTGGCAGGCGCCTTTATCCTCTTTGCAGTCTCGCGTTATACGGAACTTGAGCAGGAGAAAGCGCCTCCGCCACCTGCGCAGCCTCCAAACGATGATGAGGAGATCCCGTTCTGATGGCGAGTTGCCGCCTAACCAGGGCAGTCGAGCGGACGGAAACCGCAAACTGCGCGGTTCCGCCGCTCACTGCCATCAACGTTCTCACCGGGCTTTTCGCCCCGCCGGACCGGTCCCGCTTCGTGGAGCTGGACGGCCGGGTGTTCTTCGCCGCGAACGATTCGGCCCACGGCGACGAGCTGTGGTCGACCGACGGCACGGCGCAGGGCACGGCGCTGGTCAAAGACATCGCTCCCGGGCCGTTCAGCGCGTATCCGCAGAGCCTGGAGGTCTGGCGGGACCAGCTCTGGTTCCGCGCCCGCGACGCGGTGCACGGCATGGAGCTGTGGACCAGCGACGGCAGCGCGGACGGCCACCGGCGCGTGCCGGACGTCAAGCCAGGGGTCGCCTGG
>CAXTNS010000336.1:0-5705 GCA_964245465.1 uncultured Thermoanaerobaculia bacterium | reverse complement strand
TGGGCGCGGCCTCGGGAGCTGACCGGCACGGACCAGGCCCTCTACTTCTCAGCGAGCGACAGCGCCCACGGCCGGGAGCTGTGGATCCTGCCGGCGCCCTGACCGCCCGCCGTCTCCCTGGGATCGAGGGCCGCGGAGAGCTCTCCCAAATAGGTTCCAGGTGAGTGGAGAAAAGATGGCGCTTTCCAAGCTAAGAAGCTCGGTCTGAGCCGGTTCTCAGCCGGCTCTCGCCTCCCCTTCTTCGCGTCTGGAGGCCATTCAACAGGAAAATGAGGATTAGAGGGGGAGGCAGGGCTACGCAGCCATGAACGGCAGGGCCGGCGGGAAGCTCAGCTCCCGGCTGGGAACTTGACCGTTCGGTTCTCACCTCGCAGCTTCTCGGAGGCCTCGCGGAAAGCAGCGGCGAACTACCCGTACATCTCGTAGAGCTCCCGGCGCACCACTTTACTCGCCGCGTGGAACAAGGACGCTGGAGACTTCTTCGATTTCGCGGGACGATCGAAGGGATGCGGACCGCAGACAGCGGACGCCCCCTAGAACCTGGCTTCCCGTGCGCAGGCGCCGGACGGCGGCTTCCGCTTGGATCTCGGCGATCAGATCGGCGACGAGCTTCCGCCGTTTCTCTTGAGCCGTATGCGGGGAAACTCGCACATACGGCTCTGAGAAGAGCTACCCCGAAGTCGCCGGCCAAGAGCCGCTCGGCGGCGTCTCGGAAAGAAGTAGTCGTGCTGCTTCCTGTGGGCAGATATTGACTACAGAGCTCAATGAGAGCGCCTCTCAACCGCTCCTTCGGCTTGCCGTCCTTAAAGCTCGTCGAGCTCCTGGTTCGCCGTATTGGACGGGGTCGAGCATGCGGACCAGCCCGCGATGATCTGGTTTCCCGACATGACCGGCCCACCCATCGCGTACAGCACCCGGACACCACTAAATTGCAGTGTGATCGGCGTCCCGTTCGGAGTAAGTGAGAAGGTGATCTGGTTCCCTGTTGGCTGCGGCGTCTCGGACCAGGTGCCGGAATAGGTGGTACCCTTTGGGCCTACAGCAGTGACGGTCCCGCTCTCGCCTGTATTGCCAGCTTCGAATACGGCTTGCGCGGTAATGGTAATTCCTGCTTTCTCAACATAAAGGGTCCAGTTGGTAGGAAATGCGGACATACTTGCTCCTTCAGGTAAGAGAACGGGTTCTTGGCATTAAGCCGTTTTGGGTTGGTTGTATTACCAACCGGCGGTTCGTGTTATATCGGGTGAATAGCAGAATCGGTGCCAAGGTCCAGAAGAAGTTTCATGTGAACAGAGAAGCGCCTCCGCGCAGGGATCCGACCGGCATTATGACCACGTAGCTGAATGCCACCGTCGCGAAGAGGAGGATGACGGAGACGGCAACCGGTTGCCGAGCTCGCTGGCTTGCAGCAGGAAGACGACCCAGGACAGCATCACGACCAGCGCCTCGATCGCGATGACCTTTCAAACGTAGAAGCCGGAGTGGTGGGAGACCAGGATCTCGATGCGATACCGGCTTCGAGAGAACGGTATGGATGAGCTGTTGGAGTGTCTCGAAGCCGGTCCGATGACGGAGTTGTCAGAGTTGTCAGAATCGTCAGAGGCGTCAGGGTTGTCAGCGGCTGAGCAGCAGGCAGACCGCCGGGCCGCGCCTGTATGCGGCTCGAGAGTTCTCGAACGTCTGGACCTCGGATCATCAGGAACTAACGGAGCTCAAGTTGGCTCTGATCTCGCCGGCCTGCCAGCAGATGCTCCTCAATTGGTCGTTCAAGACAACGCCTTTCCAGGTTCCGAACTCGGGGAACGTCATCATAAACCCGGCTGCGAGTCCGCTCTTTGGAGGGCTGCAGAGAGAATTCACAAATCTGGGGACGTGGCCTTCTGTCGGCAAGCGCCTAGCCGTCGTCAGCGGCAATGGCCAGGGGCAGTCACAGAGCTTCGGCCCGGGAAGCGAGCTGCTGACGTGCAGCGGCAGTGGCTTCTGCTCGCTTCATGCTCTGCCGTCCTCGAGCGGGGAGATCTGCCAGTACACGACCTCGGCCGGCACCGCCACCATTTCGGCGCAGAACACCCTGCCTCTCGACTCCATCCCGGGGTCGCTGGACCCGCAGGGCCAGCGCCTGCCGGGGCATGGGAACTTCATCGACGCGCTCGCGCAGATCGCCCAAGATCACGGCTGCGCGGCGACGATTTCTAACGATGGTGTTACGTTCATCCCCAGCACTAGCGCGGCGGGTATCCAGGCCCAGTCACTGGCCGGCTATACTCAGGCGATCCCTGCCTCGAACAATGTCTTCAATGCGATCTACACCGAGTCCACGAGCCAGCCGCACGTCGCGGTGAACGCGGGTAATACCGCCTGGATCCTCCAGCAACTCGGCGTGCCGCAGACGGAGGAATGGTTCCTGGCGGGAAATCGGCCCAGTGGATACACCACGGCCAGATCCCCCGAAGAAGCCCGCGGATAGCTGCGCCGGTCTGCTTCTGTAATGGATCCGACCGCCGTGCCGGGCAGGCCTCGTGGCCAAACGTGGAAGCGTTCGGCCACGAGGCTCCCTCACTCAGGGAGTGGTGAGAGTACATCGGTGAGGAGCGGGTGTGAACGCCGCGCTCCGGCGCATCCGGCCGGATTCCTCTCCCCGGCGGCGGGCGGCGTACACCTGGGTCTCGTCGTACCAGTAACCCTGCACGGGCTCGCCGGTCAGGAGGGCCTGTGCGCAGTGCACGCCCGGCCAGTCAGCGAGCCTTTCGACGAGGCCTTTCTTGATCCCGTGCGCCCAAGGCGAAAGGCGAAGCCTTCGATCTCCGTGCCTTCATGGATGAATGATGGAAATGGGACCGGTCCCGGTGAAACACTACCGGTTCCGGCCGTGCAAGCGGCGGGCAGGTCGGGTAAACTTCCCGCGTGCCCCAAAAAACCGCAGGCCTCACGACGACCCAGTGGCTCATCTGCATCATCGCCGCGATGGGCTTCGCCTTCGACATCTACGAGCTGCTCATGCTGCCGCTCATCGTCCGCCCGGCTCTCCAGGAGCTGGTGGGCGCCACGCCGGGTTCGCCCGAGTTTCAGATGTGGGTGGGCCGGCTGTTCTACATCCCGGCCTTTGCCGGCGGCATCTTCGGCCTGCTGGGCGGCTACCTCACCGACGTCCTGGGCCGGCGGCGGGTGCTCACGTTCAGCATCCTGCTTTACGCCGGAGCGGCGTTCGCGTCCGGTTTCTCGACCTCGATCGAGATGCTGCTGGTCTGCCGCTGCCTGGTGTTCATCGGCGTCTGCGTCGAGTTCGTGGCCGCCGTCGCCTGGCTGGCCGAGCTGTTCCCCGAGCCCAAGCGGCGCGAAAAGGTGCTCGGCTACACCCAGGCGTTCTCGTCGCTCGGCGGCCTGATGGTCGCGGTGGTCAGCGGCCTGGTGGCCAGGTACGCGGCCAGCCTGCCGGCCCTGTCTGCGATCAGCGCCGCGGGCGCCGCCGATCCTCACGCCGCCTGGCGCTATACGCTGATGTCGGGCGTCATCCCGGCCCTTCCGCTGATCCTGATCCGGCCGTTCCTGCCGGAGTCGCCGGCCTGGCAGAAGAAGCGCCAGGAGGGCACGCTCCAGCGGCCGAGCCTCGCCGCGCTGTTCGCCCCCGAGTTGCGCCGCACCACCCTGGTGACCACGCTGATGTTCGCCATGTCCTACGGCGCCGCCTTCGGTGCCATCCAGCAGATCCCGCAAATGGTGCCGGGGCTCCAGGAGGTGCGGGCGAGGACCGCCGGCCTGCCGGCCCCCGAGGCCCGGCGCACCGAGCAGGCGGTCGCTTCGGACGTCGTCAAGGTGCAGGAGATCGGCGGGCTGGTGGGCCGCGTGGCGCTCGCCCTGCTGGCGGTCGCGATCGTCAGCCGGCGCCGGCTGATCCGCCTGTTCCAGATCCCCGGGCTGATCGTGATGCCCCTGACCTTCGCCTGGGCCGCCACCACCAGCCTCGACCTGCTCTACCCGATGGTCTTCGTCGCCGGGTTCCTGACCGTCGCGCAGTTCAGCTTCTGGGGCAACTATCTGCCGCGGGTCTACCCCTTGCACCTGCGCGGCACCGGCGAGAGCTTCGCCGCCAACATCGGCGGCCGCCTGATCGGCACCTCGTTCGCTTGGCTGACCGCGACCCTCGCCGTCACCTCCGATCGCGCGGCCGCTCCCACCAAGATGGCGCTGACCGCCGCGGCGGTCGGGTTCGGCGTCTACCTGGTCGGGTTCATCGCCTCGTTCTGGCTGCCCGAGCCGCCGGAGACGGCGCCCGACGATGCGGCCGCCGCCAAAATTCCGGCTTCCTGAGGGAGCCGGAAAGCGGTCGGGTTCCCTGGAGCGGGATTCCCGACGTCCGAGGCAGACGCCGCCACGGCCTGCCCGGGCGGAGTGAGCTCAATTTCAACTTCTATCGTCAGGCAACGAACAAGATTGTCGGCATCTCGGATGAAGCGGCGGCGTTCCTCCGCGGGTTCTTCTAACGCGGCCGATTTCGATCTTTGGGAGATCTATGATTCACCGACTTTTCGTTTACGGCACGCTCGCCCCGGGTCGGCCCAACGAACACGTCCTGGCGGATGTCCCGGGAGAATGGGCGCCAGCGACCGTCATGGGTACGTTGCTTCAAGAAGGCTGGGGTGCAGCGGTGGGCTACCCGGGAATCGTCTTGGATGAGCACGGCGGTGAAGTCCAAGGTTTTCTTTTCAGCTCGGAGAGCCTGGCTGAGCACTGGGCCCGTCTCGATGATTTTGAGGGTGAAGGCTATGAGCGCGTCCTGACCACGGTGAAGCTCGCGGACGGCACAGTCGTAGACGCCTACATTTACCGGCTCAGCGGAAATGGCCCGCCGCGGCGTGAAGTATAGTGACTGTATGTTGAAGGAAATCGGGCATGTCCGCGAGCTTGTGCGGTATCCTGTCAAGTCGATGGCGGGTACCGTGACGGAGTCGGCATTTCTCGGGTGGCATGGTCTCGATGGGGATCGGCGCTTCGCCTTCCGGCGCCTGGGAGATGACAGCGGCTTTCCGTGGCTCACCGCGAGCCGCGTCCCCGAACTCCTTCTGTACCACCCTGCCGGTCTCGACGAGAGCACAGGCGAGCCCCTGCCAACTCACGTACGCACACCGGCCGGAACGCACGTGGAGCTTCGCGGCGCAGAGCTCCAGAACGAGGTCGCCGAACGCTTTGGGAGCAGCGTGGAATTGATGAAGCTCAAGCACGGGATCTTCGACGATGCCTCCATATCGGTGATCAGCATGGCGACCCTTGCAGGCATCGGTGGCGAGGCGGGAGTGAGCCTCGATCACAGGCGCTTCCGAGCCAACATCGTGCTTGACACTCACCACCGCGAGCCGTTTCTCGAGGATGGGTGGGTCGGCGGGACCCTGGTGTTCGGCAACAGCGAGCCAAGGCCGGCCGTGAGCGTGACGGCGCGTGACGTGCGATGCATGATGATCAATCTCGACCCGGACACGGCCACCCAAGACAAGCGGGTGCTGAAGACGGTCGTACGGCTGAACAAGAACAACGCGGGCGTCTATGGGACGGTGGTGCAAACCGGTACCCTCCGCGTTGGGGAGCCCGTGAGCCTCGTATTGGACCCGCGGCGCGGACGTTCGGTCATGAAAGCCACTCCCTGCCCTCTCTGCCACGCGCCTCTGGAAGTTCGGGACGTGGCGCCTTGCATGGATTGCGGCCACTTGGTG
>CAXTNS010000335.1:0-7471 GCA_964245465.1 uncultured Thermoanaerobaculia bacterium | reverse complement strand
GTGGCATGCCGCCTCGTCGGTTTTCGCCGTCATCAACAACGGCGCCCAGTGCGTGGGGGAGATCAACTTCCGCGAGGTGCTCGGCCACGAGCTCGGCCACACCCAGGGGTTCGGCCACCACACCCCGCCCGCCCTCATGGCGGCCACTCTCGGGGGCGGCAACGTGGGCGCCGTCCTGCGGCCCATCGACAAGGTGTGCGCCGACTTCGCGTACCACACCTTCCTGGACGTGCCGTATGACCGCTGGAGCTGGCGCTACGTCGAGGCGATCGAGAACGCCCGCATCGACACCGGCTGCGGCAGCGGCAACTACTGCCCCACCAGCCTGGTCAACCGCGCCTCCCTGGCCGTGTTCCTGGAGCGCGGCGCGCATGGCGGCACCTACGTGCCCCCGGCGGCCACCGGCACCGTGTTCGCCGACGTGCCCGCCAGCCACCCGCAGGCGGCCTTCATCGAGCAGCTCTATAGGGACGGGCTGACCGGCGGCTGCGCCACCAACCCGCTGCGCTTCTGCCCGTCGAACAACGTGTCGCGCGCCGAGATGGCGACCTTCCTGATCCGCATCGGCCACGGCACCACCTACACGCCGCCGCCCGCCACCGGCACGGTGTTCCAGGACGTGCCCGCCTCGTACTGGGCCGCGCCCTACATCGAGCGACTCTACGCCGAGGGCGGCACCGCCGGCTGCGCGACCAATCCCGCCCGCTACTGCCCGGAGACTCTGCTGACGCGGGAAGAGATCGCCACCTTCCTGGTGCGGGCCTACAGCTTGCCGCTTCCCTGATAAGATTTACAGGTGAGCAATTGTACACATGACGGTAGGAAGGAGATCGCAATGCCCATTCTCCCGCGCAGCACCGGCCCCCTGATGGCGCTCGGGCTTTGTCTGGCCCTGCTTCTGGCCGTACCCGCCCCCGGTTCCGCCCAAGGAGGGAGCCAGCTTCAATTCGTGCCTCTGGTGGCCAGCGGCGGCCTGGCCTCGCCCGTCACCATCACCAACGCCGGCGACGGCTCGGGCCGGCTGTTCATCGTCGAGCAGGTCGGACGGATCCGGATCTGGAACGGCACGAGTCTCCTGGCGACGCCCTTCCTGACCGTGTCGGTGGGACCTGGCTGCAGCACCACGGACTGCGGCGAGCGCGGCCTGCTGGGGCTGGCGTTCCATCCCAACTACGAGAACAACGGCTTTTTCTACGTCTACTACACCCGCCCGAGCGACGGTGACATCCAGATCGCCCGCTACCATGTGTCGAGCGGCAACCCGAACGTGGCCGACCCCTCCTCCGCCCTGGTCCTGCTCACCATCGAGCACTCCAGCCAGTCCAACCACAACGGCGGCCAACTCGCCTTCGGCCCCGACGGCTACCTCTACGCCGGTGTGGGCGACGGCGGCGGCGGCGGCGACCCGTTCGAGAACGGCCAGAACAAGGACACCCTGCTGGCCAAGATCCTGCGCCTCGACGTCGACCGGGACGACTTCCCCGCCGACCCGGCGCGCAACTACGGCATCCCCGCGAACAACCCCTTCGTGGGCGCCACTCCGGGCGCGGACGAGGTCTGGGCCTACGGGCTGCGCAACCCCTGGCGCTTCAGCTTCGACCGTCAGACCGGCGACCTCTACATCGGTGACGTGGGGCAGGGTCTGTGGGAGGAGGTCGACTTCCAGGCGGCGGGGAGCGCCGGCGGCCAGAACTACGGCTGGGACTGCCGGGAGGGAGCGCACAGCTACAACGACACCAATGGGGACATGAACGCCAACTGTGGACCCGTGGTCTCGATCGATCCCATCCTTGAATACGACCACAGCCCGGAATGCTCGGTGACCGGCGGCTACGTCTACCGCGGGATCGCCGCCAGCAGCCTGCTCACCGGCAACTTCATCTTCAGCGACTATTGCTCGGGAAAGATCTGGCGGGCAATCCCGGCCGGCGGCGGCACCTGGACGTTCAACTACAACACGCCCCTCTCCCTGCCGGCCAATTTCGGGCTCACCACCTTCGGCGAGAGCGAGACCGGCCGGCTCTACGCGGCCTACTCCAACGGCAGTATCCAGTGGGTCGCTCCCTACACCTTCTCCGACGTGACTCCCACCCACGCCTTCTGGCCGTTCGTGGAGGCCATCTTCGGGGCGGGGATCACGGCGGGCTGCACCACCGGCACACCACCCACCTTCTGTCCCGACTCGAACGTCAGCCGGGCCGAGATGGCGATCTTCCTGCTCAAGGGGCGGCACGGCGCTTCCTACGTGCCGCCGCCCGCCACCGGTACGGTGTTCGCGGACGTGGCGTCGACCTCCTTCGGCGCCGCCTGGATCGAGCAGCTCTTCAACGAAGGGCTGACCGCCGGGTGCGACACGAACCCCCGGCGCTACTGCCCGACCCTCAGCGTCCGGCGGGACGAGATGGCCGTCTTCCTGCTGCGGGCCAAGTACGGCTCCACGTTCACTCCGGCCCCGGCCACCGGCACGGTGTTCGCGGACGTGCCCGCGTCGTACTGGGCGGCCCCCTGGATCGAGCGCCTCTTCAGCGAGGGCATCACCGCCGGGTGCAGCACGAGCCCCCGGAGCTACTGCCCGGACGGCACGGTCACGCGCGCGCCCATGGCGGCGTTCCTCAGTCGGACGTTCGTCCTGCCGCTGCCGTAGGCCTCCGGCATAAGAGGTTCACGGAGTCGGTGAAACCGGACCAGTCCTTCCCTTCGGCGATCTCCAGACCGCCGTCGGGGAGGACGATCCGGGGCTCGAAACCCAGGCCGCGCAGGCACGCCAGGAGCCCTTCCGCGGTGGCACCGCCGCACTCCAGGGCCCGTGGGTTGAGCTCAACCAGCAGGGCCGCCCGCGGCGAGGCCGCCAGCAGGCGCTCCATGCCGTCCAGGGCCGCCAGCTCGCCCCCCTCGACGTCGATCTTCACGAAGTCCACGGGCGGCAGCTCGCCGGCGGCGAACCGGTCGTCCAGGGCGGCGCACTCCACCTGGAGGGTCCCTCGCGACTCCGTGTACCCCGGCATCAGCGAGTGGTTGCTCGACCCGGGTGACAGGTGGAGCGTGACGTGCCCCGAGCGGCCGCCCACGGCCAGGGGGAACCGCCGCACGTTCCGTCCCTGGGCGTTGCGGGTCAGCACCGCGAAGTTCTCCGGGTGGGGCTCGAAGGCGTAGACCGCGCCCGCCTTCCCCACGAGCCGCGAGAAGAGGGACGTGTAGTAGCCGATGTGGGCTCCCACGTCGAGCACCCGCATGCCGGGGCGGATGAGCCGGCGGCACCAAACCACCGACTCGATCTCGTTCCACCCCGCCAGCACCTCGAAACGCCAGCGCCACGTCCACCACCAGCCACCCGTGGCCGTCTCGGGGAAGGTCTTCCCCGTCAGGCGGCAGCCCGCTTTCACCGTCGCCTCCACTGAGCGCTCTACCAGCCGGCGGAAGACGGGGCTGGTGGAGGCCCGGTAGCGGTCCAGGAGGGCGCGGTAGGCACGGTAGGCGAGAGGCAGCCTCACTTCGTCTTCTCCGCCAGTTTCTCCGCCAATACTCGCCGCCAATGCTCCATCCACATCCGGGCGACCACGGACCACGAGAGGGGGGCGGCTTCGGCGTTGCGGCGGATCGTGGCGGTAAGGCCGGGCTGCGCCGTCAGGTCCAGGATCAGGCGGGCCGCCCGGCTCAGGGTTTCAGGGGCATCGTGGGGTCCCTCCACCAGGAAACCGTCGTACCCGTGGCGGATCAGCTCCGGGTAGGCGCCGATGGCGCTCGCCACCACCACGCAGCCGGCCCCCATGGACTCCGCCATGGCGATGCCGAAGCCGTCCGCCAGCCCTTGGAGGTTGATGGAGAAACCGGCCTTCCGCAGGGCGGCCGACAGCGTGTCCTGCCCCACCAGACCCTGCCAGACCACCCCTTCCGGCGCTCCTACCAAAAAATCGGCCGGCTCGTCCGTCTGACCCCACAGCCGGCGTCCGCCGTAGACGTGGAGGGTGAACCGCGGGTCCTCCCGTCGCAGGAGCCGCAGCAACTCCACGGCGGCGTCCAGCCCCTTCATGGGATGGCCGGTGTAGACCATGCGAAAGGGATCCCGGCGCTCCCGGCGGACAACCCGGAAGGGCCACCAGCTCCGCCACCCTGCGGGCACTTCGGGCACGCCGTTGGGGATCACCAGGCACCGGTTTGGCGGCACGCCCCAGCCGCCCACCACCACGCGTCGGACGTAGTTGCTGGGCGCTACCAGGAAGTCGTATGCCACCTTCTCCAGACCGTTGACCCGCGCTTCTCCACCGATCCAGACCATCCGCAGGCGCACCCGCGGATCGAACTCCAGCACCGGCGAGAGGTCCAAATCGCCACCGGTGCTGTTCAGGATCAGCACGTCCGCCTCCAAGCGCCGGGCCTCGGCAAGGGGCATGAAAGAGACCTTCCGGTAGACCTCTCTTCGTGGGACGTTGGCCACCACCGTCACCCGGCAGCCCTGTCCGGCCAGGGCCCGCGCCAGGCGGAGCCGGGCCGTCACACCGCCGCCGACGCCCACGCGCTCGGCCGTGGCACCGTCGTAGGTCAGATGTCGGTCCGGGCAGTAGAGGATGACAGAGGGAATAAGGGAGGCCGGCTCCATGGCCGGCCTAGCCTAGTACATCGTTACGCGGATTCCGTAGGGGCGGAACTAGCTTGCCCTTTTGCCATCTTACCCTCAGAGCCCCCATGCCGCCTCCCCGGGGGTGTCCGCGGGAGTTGAAGACGGTGGGCGACCACCTGAAGAAGGTGAGGCTCCTCCGGGGGCTCGTCCGAAGGGAGGCTGCCGAGGCTCTCGGCGTCTCGGGAGAGACCATAGAGAGTTGGGAGACCGGGAAGACCGCGCCGCGGGCCTCCCTCCGGGAGAGGATCGTCTGCTTTCTCGGGTACGACCCTGGGGATTGGACGGCCTCCTCCGCCCCGAGGGATGCTTGAGGATACGGGAGAAAAGCTACATCTATTCAAGGAGCGGTTGGGCACAAAGCCCCCGCTCCTTTTTCTTTGGAGTGGAGCGCTTCCTCTCCCTCCACTTCGAGAAGAAGAGAAGAGAAAAGGGCGGCTTCACTCGAAGCCGCCCTTCGCTTTGGCGGTACGGATGGCGACGCGCGCCGTCTCTACTTCTTGTCCTCCCCCTTCCGCCAGTCGGGGGTAGACGCGATCCAGGGTGTTGGCTTCAAGCGGGCATGGATGTTCCGCATCTCCTGGAGGTCCGGGCCGATCACCTCCTCAGGGAGGCAGGTCCACCAGTTCATGTCACAGGCGGCAAACTCTTCCGCTGCATGCCTTGTAGCGCTCTGCATCTCCAAGGTGATGATCTTCGCCTGAGAGGGCAGGTGGATCAGGTGGTGCCCGTGGGTGTGGGTGTTGTAGATGGCGAAGGGGCCGGAGACGATCCCGGAGACCGCGACGGCGTAGAGCCGGTCGATCATCCCGCAGGGCTCGAAGACGGCGAAGTTGCGGCGCTTCCAAGTAAGGGGCGTCGGGATGCGCGCCATGGGCCGCTAGACCTCCCTCCCGATCGCAGATTCGATCTCCTCTGCGATCCGGGCCAGCTCGCCCGCGAGGCGGCTGGCGAGAACTGAAAGGATGGTGTCGGGCTCGGAGAGGGAGGCTTCCTGGTGCTCCCTGCCCACGGTGGCGAGAAAGCCTTCGACGTGGCGGAGATCGGCGAGGGCGGACCTCATCTCAGTCGCCGTGACCCCCTCGGGCCACGCGGGCCAGCGGTGGTAGTGCTCCAGGACGAGTTCGTGGAACAGACGCCCGAAGACCCGGAGGGCGGCGTTCGCCGGGGGCTCCGTGAAGTACATGAGGAAGGTCTCCCGGAAAGCCGGTAAGTCCTCCCATTCGACGGGAATGATAGGGGGCGGGTTGGCGGTCTGGACGGGCGGAGTAGACTGCGGGGTTAGCTCGGACATGGGGTTCGCTCCTATGTTCGGGTCAGGCTCCGGCATGAGGCGCACTCCTCTGTCGGGGCCGCTTTTCTTTGGGGGAGCGCCGATCGCTCCTCCTTCAGGAGCCCGATACTATCTCATAGCGCTAACTTGTGTCTAGTATGGCGCTAGAGTATGCAGCCGAATCCGCTATCCTTCCGGGCGTGCCGAAGCGAGAGAAGCCGAAAGCTCCCCGGAAGCCCTTCACCGGAACCGGGCTCATCCGGGAGGTGAGCTACCTCCACGAGGATGAGGATCGCTTGCTTGAAGCGAGGGCGGAGAAAGAGCGCTGCTCCAAGTCCGAGATCATCCGCCGGGCGCTCCGGGCCTACCTCGGAATCGAGGACTAGCGTCTCCCTGCCCACTTCTTCCCCTCGCCAGAAAAGAGCTGAAGAGGTCCGTCGTGGCCAAGGACGGCGGCCGGCCGGGCTCAGATCCCCGAGCGAACACGAACGCCCGAGCTGCCCGCGTGAAGTGCTCGCCCGGGAGGGCCGGACTTCGTAGTCCATCGAAGGTCGGGCAAGAAAAAAGCCCCGGGCGGTTTCGCCGTGGGGCTATGGGAATCAGCGCTCCTCCGGAAGGGGGATGCGGGCAGGAAGCGGATCTCCGGGCCGGGTGAGGATGAGGCGCCCATCCTCGACCTCGATCCGCAGGGCATCGCCCTCGCGGAATCCGGCGCGCATGAGCCACTGGCCGCGAAGGCGGATCATGGGGACGCTCGCCCTCGTATCGAAATATGAGGTCACCGTGGCTTTCCGGGGCATGGAACTCCTCCTCTCGCTCCGGGTCAGTCCTTCCACCGCGATCGCATGAGGGGGCCGGTCGGCACGGCCGGAATCCAGGAGACCGAGGCATGCCGCGCGAGACGGGCGACGGTGCGGTCCTCGAATCCCTCGCCCACGAGGAGAAATCCCTCGCAGAGCGAAAGGGCGCCGATCACCGCTTCTTCCTGCTCCAAGGAAAGCGTTCCGTCGAAGAGACCGAGCGCTCGGGTGAATCCGGCCTCATAAAGCCGCAGCACGCCATCGATCTCGGGGACGAGATAGAGCGGCTCATCCGCGTCGCCGGGGAACTCCGCGAGGCGATGGAGATTCATCACTTCGAGCGCCGGATGGAACTTCGGCGGGAAGAGATAGCGGGGAGAAGCGACTTCCTCGACCGCGAGGCCGGCGTAGGCGAGAAGATCCCCGGTCGGGCCATGGATCGGGATTGCCATCCTGCCCTTCAAGAGTCCTTTCGCGCAGTACCCCGCGCCGAAGCGCTCGATGGTCTCCGTCCTGAGCCCCAGGGGTACCAGGCTCTCATGGTGCGGGTCCAGGGTCTTCAGGGTGAAGGTGAGGGGCGGGTTTGAGGCGGGCAGAGTCTCTTTGGCTGTCGGCGGGACTTCGACTGAAGCGGCTGGTGGCGGCTCGGCCGGAGCAACAGGCGCTTCCGCTTCGGCTTGCGGCTTCTCCTTCTCCACGAGTCCAAGCCCGAACCAGGAAGCGAGCCTCAGGGCCGCAGTCCGTATGCTCACCTCCTCCTTCTTCGCGACGAAATCCAGGATG
>CAXTNS010000334.1:2211-7486 GCA_964245465.1 uncultured Thermoanaerobaculia bacterium | reverse complement strand
GCTGATAGAGGTCCGCCGCGATGTCGTCGAGCAGCGCCCCCACGTGGTACTCCACGTTCTCCCGCGACAGGTGCTGGACGCCGTAGAACCCCGGGTAGAGCACCGCGACGAGGTTCTCCAGCACCCGCACGACCACCGTCCGCGACGGCAGCCGGCGCTCCGGGTTCAGATGATGGGCCGGATCCCGGGCCGGGTCCCCGGAAGCCCCATAGGTCGCGACGACCTCCTGGGTGATCCCCCGCAGCCGATCCGAGAGCGGGTGGCGTTTCATCGACGTCCGGACCTCCTCCCGACGTTCAAGAGACTAATTGTAATCTCTTTGGTCACGAGTTGCTCCAGGCCCCGGAACTCCATCTCCACCCTCCTGGTCCCATCAACGGGTCTCTCTCTATAATGGATGCAGGAGGCGACCATGGCCAGGCTTGCCGAGATTCTTGCAGACATTCATGCCCTTGAAGAGGATCTCCTTGATTTGAACGCAGGTACGGCTTGCGCTCGGAGACCTTTTACGCCGCGTATGCCAGCGGCGAGGAGCCTGAGGACGACGCCTGGGTTCCTGACTTCAGCGAATGCGCCAGCGTCTACCGAACCTGGCTCGTCCGCCAGGCGGACTACCGGACCCTGGTCCAGCAGCACCAGGGGCAATCTCCGAGCCTGAAGGGACTGATTCGGGCGGTCGCATGACCAACCCTTTGCGGACTCCTCAAGACTACGAGCTTTTCCTCTACACCCTCAGCGAACACTTCCCCTCGATCCGGCGTGCCACCCTCACCTTCGTCCGTCGGGGCTACTCCCTGGCCAGGGTTGCCCCGGCTTGCTCCAAGAAATCGAGCACTTACTGAAATCTCTGCCGTCCAACTAAAGCCATGCCTCGCTCCGACAACCTCTATGCCCTTCCTCCGGACCTCCCCGTCCCCGAGGACGACGGCGCCTGCGACCACCTGCAGGGTCGCCGTCTCCCCGCGATCCCGCTCCCCTCGACGGCTGGCCGCCAGGTCGACCTGGCGAGCCTGCCGGGGCGGACGGTGGTCTACCTCTATCCCCACACCGGTCGTCCGGACCGTGACGCCCTCCCCGGCTGGAACGAGATCCCTGGCGCCCGCGGTTGCACGCCCCAATCCTGTGCCTTCCGGGACCACCACGCCGAGCTGCGGGACCTCGGCGCCGCCGTCCTCGGCCTCAGCACTCAGGACACGGACTACCAGCGCGAGGCCGTCAAAAGGCTTCATCTCCCCTTCGAGCTCCTGAGCGACGAGCACTTCGAGTGGATCGACGCCCTCTCTCTCTCCCCACCTTCGAGCTGGCCGGAACCCGCTTCGTGAAGCGGATCACGCTGATCGTGCGGGATGGGGTGATCGAGAAGGTCTTTTATCCGGTGTTCCCCCCGGATAGGAATGCGGAGGTGGTGGATTGGCTGAGGGACGCTCTGAGCCAGCAGAAGAGACCCGGAGCGGCTTGACCATGAAGACGGTATCATCTACGATACCGCCGTGAAGAAGAGGCGGGTTGTCCTCGATACCAATGTCGTAGTGGCAGCTCTCCGTTCGAGACAGGGAGCCTCGTTCAAGTTGCTCTCTCTTCTTGAGGAAGATCGGTTTGAGATAGCTATCTCCGTACCCCTGTTGTTCGAGTATGAGGATGCCCTCGTTCGCTACGTTTCGGCGGATCTCTACACGGAACAGGAGATCGACGAGTTTCTCGACTATATTTGCCGGATTGCCCGTCGGCAGAGCATCTTCTTCTTGTGGCGTCCCTATCTTCCCGACCCGAACGATGACATGGTCTTGGAGCTGGCTGTCGCGGCAGGTTGCGAAGCCATTGTTACTCACAACCAGCGGGATTTTGTAGGAGCGGAGCGACTCGGGGTCCGGATTGATACGCCGAGAGACTTCCTTCGTATTCTTGAGGAGCCATCATGAGTACTTTGAGCCTCAGATTACCAGACTCTCTGCACAAGCGTGTTCGCGAGCTCGCTCAGCAGGACGGGATATCGATCAACCAGTTCATCAGCACTGCTGTCGCAGAAAAGCTCGCAGCTTTGATGACAGAAGGATATTTGGAGGAAAGGGCAAAACGTGGCAGCCGGGAAAAGTTTCTAGCCGTCCTCGCCAAAGTTCCCAATGTGCCGCCAGAGCCTGGTGATGAGTTGTAGAGATCGAGCCTGAGGGGCGGGCTCAGTTTTGGGCGCCCAACTGGCCGAAACCAGCTTCGTGACAACTCTTCTACAGAGGGTGCTCTGCTAGAGGGGGCGATGCTTTTCGACATGCCTAGCCTGAGAGCCAACCATCTCCGGACGTTACTGCGAGGATCTGGTGATCACTCAACTGATCGTCACCAAACAGGAGGAATCCAAGCGAGGCAAGCCTTCTACCATCAAACTGGACATCCGGGGATCCATCGCGGTGCGGCCCTCCTATGACCGGTTGGCGATCCTCCGGTTCGACATCGTCAAGGGCGAGAAGCGTTTCGCAACAACTCAAATTTCTCAGATCGATACCGAAGAAGGCAGGACCCGCACTTTTGCTACGAGCCTGCGATTAGAAGCTGAGGACTTCTATAACCTTTTCGCGGAGAGCGCGCCTCCCTGCTCCGCGTTACAGTGAGGGTCAAGGATAATAGTTGAAACATTTGGTCCGAGGTGACGGCGACTCGGGATGTGATCTTCCTGTCCTTGAACGCTCTCTGGAGCCTGGGCCTTGTACATCTCCTCTCCAGGTTCAAGGGCTCTATGAGAGGAGAGAGGTGTTTGGATGATGGGAGCTCCTACGCGTAGAGATTTTCCAACTCGTCCAGGCACGCCGTCCACCCCTCGAGAAGACTCTGCCGTTGTTCCGTGTTCGGGATTCGCTCATGCCGGAGGGTCAGCTCGGTGACGTCCGGCTTGATTTCGCGGAATTCCACGATCAGCAGCGACTCGCCCTTGTTGGCGTCAAAGGGGCCTTCGTAGATCCAAGTCTTGACGAGGCGGCGGCCGGGGATCAGCTCGACGTACTCGCCGGTGGTGCTGTGGCGGTCGCCTTCCGGACCCGTGACTTCGATGCGGTAGCGGCCGCCGACACGGGGATCGGTCTCCGCGACGGTCATCCGGTACGGGGCGGGCGCCATCCAGCGGCGGAGCAGGTCGGGATCGGTCCAGGCAGCGAAGACTTCCTGGGAGGAGGCCTGAAGGGTGCGGACCAGGGTGACGGCGGCGATGTCTGCGGGGGACAGAGTGGGGTTCATCGATCCTCCTTTTCGGGACGGCGGAAGAGGTTTTCCAGGGCGTCGAGCCGCTCGGTCCAGAAGCGCTCATAGAAGCCGATCCAGTCGTGGGCGTCCGCCAAGGGGCCGGGCTCGAGACGGCAGACGTGCGTGCGGCCTCGGACGGTGCGGTGCACCAGGCCGGCGCGCTCCAGGGTCTTGACGTGCTTGGACGCCGCTGCCAGGGACATGCGGAAGGGCTCCGCCAACTCGGTGACGGTACGCTCCTGCTCGGCAAGGCTGCGTAGCATGCCTCGCCGCGTCGGGTCGGCCAAGGCGTGGAAGACGGAATCAAGAGGATCCGAGAGTTGCTCAACCATATGGTTGAGGATAGAGACGCGCTGGAGAATTGTCAACCGATTGGTTGAGCTTCAAAAGCCGGAACGTCTCTTTCACGACTTGAAACGGCTTATTTAAAGGTTGCAATGACCCATTTAAACCTTGAAACCCCCCGTTTCAGGTCTGAACGGCCCATTTCAACCTTGAAACGGGACGTTGCAGACCTTGTACGGAGACAATCCTGCCGGCAGAGGTATGTTACGGATGCGCGTTGCAGTTGCCCTGGGCGATCAGGTTGGAGATGTAGTAGTAGTGGCTGGAGGTGGTCGAGTACTGGGTCAGCTTCTGGCGCAGCACGTCGACGCAGTTGTTGGTCGTGGTCATGCCCGGGCGGAACTGGCCGTTGGGGCCGAGCGACCAGGGGGTACCCGACGTGGGGTTCGGCAGGACGAAGGAGTAGAAAAGGCTGCCGACGTAGTCGCCGTGGTGGATCTCGAACGCCTTGATCTCGACGCTCACGGCGATGTCGGCGTGGAAGACCCCGCCACCTGCGGTGGTGCGCACGATGGTCATAGTGGTGGGCGCCTGCGAGCCCGCGAGCCCCACCGTGAAGTACAGCCTGCCGCAGGGGGTCACCGTCGTGTCGGTGCTGCGGAAGTCCAGGTTTGCGACCTGAGCGCGGGTCTGGGCGACGCCGGAGCTGTTGAAGACGGCGTCGTCGAGGCGGACGACCATGGTGTCCCAATCCGCGCCTGTCATCGGCACGCCCTGGAGGGCGACCTGATGGGTCCAGGAGCTCGACGGCAAGGCGCCGCAGAGAGACTCGACGTCGCCGTCCGGGAAGGTGAAGACGGTCTGGCCGTTGGCCGGGGTCACCCAGACGTCCTTGCCGGCCGGAATGACTCTCTGGGCCAGGGCCGGCAGGGCCGCAAGAGCCAGGAGAAGGGTTCCAGAGAGTACGGTACGCGAAATACGCTTGGACATTGTCTGTCTCCTGTGCAGAAACCACGGGCCGGCTCATGCCGGCCCGCAGTCCATGGGGTCACTGCTTCCGGCAGCGCCCCTGGGCGATCATGTCGGAGATGAAGTAGTAGTGGCTGGAGGTCGTCGGGTAGCCCAGGAGCTTGACCCGTAGCGCGGCGATACAGTCTTCCGTGTCGGTGATGCCGGGACGGTAGACCCACCGCTGGTCGGAGCTGTGACCCCATGACCAGGGCGTGGGGTTGGGCCCCTGAGGCAGGGTGATGGCGTAGAAGACGCTGCCCGCGTAGCTGCTGCTGCCCGCCTTGTAGGCCCTCAGCTCGCCGTTGACGACGAGGTCGGCTTTGAAGACGCCGCCCAACGAGGTCTGGCGGATGATCGTCATCTTCGTCACCGGCTGAGGACCGGAGAGCCCGACAGTCCAGTCGAGCGGGCCGCAGGGGGTACTCGTGGGGGCCATGCTGCGGAAGGCCAGGCTGGCGACCTGGACCCGGGTGGTGGCCGTTCCCGACGTGTTGAACACGGCATTGTCGAGACGCTTGACCACGGTGTCGTAATCCACTCCCGCAGGCGGAACGCCCTGGAGCAGCACCGAGTGGTTCCAGTTGGGATCGGGAGTCGCGCCGCAGAGCGCTTCGACGTCGCCGGGCCCAAATTCGACGAAGGTCTGGCCGTTGCCCGGGGTAACCCAGGGATCCGCGCCGGGGGCGACGTTATTGGGCTGAGCCAGGGCCGGGAGGGCTGCCAGGCTAACAAGGAGGAGGCCGAGGAAGGC
>CAXTNS010000334.1:0-2201 GCA_964245465.1 uncultured Thermoanaerobaculia bacterium | reverse complement strand
AAGGCGGTACGCAAAATCAGCTTGGACATCGTCAATTCTCCTGAGGTTTCGTTCGATCTCTGGGTTTCAACGAATGGGTCCGGCCCGGAACACGGCGGGCCGCGGGAGCAGGCTTCGTTCATTGGGCCTCCTCCATGGACCGCGCCAGGGCCGGACCGGGCTCAACCGCGACACCCATTTCAGCCGGGCGCTTGCGGAGCAGGGTGATCAGTCCGCTGGCTCCCGCCAGGGTGAGCAGGCAGGCGTTCATCAGGGCGATGGCGACGAGGAGCCCGAGCCAGCGGTTGGTGGGCACCTGGGAGAAGCCCAGCAGGCCAAAGCCCAAGGCGATGGCCAGGGTATCGATGAGGATGGCCGGGCCGGCCTTGGCGGCCGCGATTTGACCCGGAGAGGGGCCCGGACGGGCGGTCCTGGCAGCTTCCGCCATCCGGAACCGTTCCAGGAAATGGATGCTGTAGTCGTCGCCGATCCCCAGGGTTACGGCGCAGAACATGGAGGTCGCCACTCCGAGAGGAATCCCGAGCCACCCCATGAGGCCGAAGGCCCAGGCCACGGCGAGGGCCGTGGGGGCCACGCAGGCGAGCCCGTAGCGCAGGGAGCGGAAGAGCAGGGTCACGATCAGCAGGTTGCCGGCGAGGGCCGTGAGCAGCGAGCCCACCTGGGACCGGACGATGGCCGGGATCATGGCCTGGGAGACGGCCACGTCGCCGGCCAGGTTGACGCGCGCGTGAACCGGGGCGAGAACGGTCCGCTCGGCCTCGCGGAGGGCTTCGACGAGCTTGGCGGTCTCGCGGTAGTTGGCGCCTTTGAGGAGGATGGTGACGACCGTGCTGCGGAAGCCGTCGTCCACCAGCTCTCGCCTCCGGGCCTCACCCCGCACGTTGCCGATGCGGCGGGCGTGGAGGTAGATCCAAGAGGGGTTGTCGATGATCCGGCGGGCCCACTCCTGGCGTTCGCCCCAGAGGTAGGAGGTGGTGGTGAGCTGGCTGTAGAGGCCCAGCACGCCGCCGACCTCGGGCCGCGCCCGCAGGGCCTTCTCGAAGCGGCCGACGGCCTCCACGGCGGAGCCCGCGAGGAGCGGCCCGCTGGCCGCCGGGATGGTGGGGACGGCCTCTCCGGCCGGCGGGTCGAAGGTGACGACGGCGAGCAGCACGTGGGTGCCCGAGAAGAGGCGGTCCACCCGCTCGGAGTCCCGGCGCAGGGAACTGCCGCGGGAGAAGTTGTCGATCCAGCCGTCCTGCACGGCGAGGCGCGGGATGCCGAGCAGCAGGACCGCGGTCACCAGGGCCAGCACGGGCAGGGCGATCCGCGGCCGGCTCCCCAGGAAGAGCGCCAGCCGGGCGAGCCGCGACCTATCCAGGGAAGACGATCCCAGGGAGGGCTCCGAGGCGGGGATGGCGCCCGGCCGCAGCGCGATCAGGGCCGGCGTGGCCGTCATGGCCCACAGGAGGCAGAAGAGCACCCCGATCCCCGTGAACAGCCCGAAGCTCCAGACCGGCCGGATGGACGAGGTCAGGAAGGAGAGGAATCCGAAGGCGGTGGTGAGCGACGTCAGAGTGATCGCCCGCGCGAGCTCTTCGAGGCTGCGCCGCAGGGCCTCGGCGGGCGGCTCGTCCGCCGGGCGGTGGCGGTAGCGCCAGAGGAGGTGCACCTCGTCGGAGAGGCCGACGGTGATCAGGAGGACGGGGATGACGGCCGTCGTGAGGTAGACAGGCTGGCCGGTCCAGCCCACGAGACCGAGGGTGAACACCAGGGCGGCGCCGATCTTGGTGAGGCCGATCACGACGCCCCAGGCCCGGCCGCAGGCGATCCACAGGATGATAGCGATCACCGCCATCGCGAGCGGGATCAGGAGGGCGAGGTCGGCCAGGATGTGCTCGCCCAGGAGGGCCTCGGCAGCCGGCGCTCCGACGACGGAGACATGGTCGGACGCAGTCTCGTACCGGCGGCCGATGGCCGCGGCCTGGTGGTAGAGAGCCGTGCGGTCCTCTCCCCCGGGCTCGTCCGGCCCGGGCACGCCGACCAGGACGGCCGCGGCTCTACGGTCGAACGAAACGAGGGTGCCGTGGAAGACGTCGATGGCCTCGACCTCGCTTCGCACCTCGGCGAGGCGCTGGGGAGTGGTGGGAGGCGGATCGAACAGGGGCCGGAAGCCGGAGCCGTTGGGATAGAAGCGAAATCCCTTCTCGTTCGCCAGGCTC
>CAXTNS010000333.1:0-7516 GCA_964245465.1 uncultured Thermoanaerobaculia bacterium | reverse complement strand
GCGTTCGTCTCCTCGCGGGTGCTCGACCGCCGGTTCGGGCTCGGCCGCGGGTTCGACGTCTACGACGACCGGATGGCGGCGGAGCGCACAGGCGAGTACGGCTATCCCGAGCGGGACGCCGAGGCCGTCACCACCGCCGCGCTCTCCTGGATCTCGCGGCTGCCGCCGGGAAAGCCTTTCTTCCTCTGGGTGCACTACTACGATCCCCACTCCCCCTACGCGCCGCCGCGCGAGCTCGCGGACCTCGCCGGCGGGCGCCTCTACGACGGCGAGATCGCCTACATGGACCGGCAGATCGGCCGCCTGCTCGCCGGCCTCCCCGGGGACCCGGCCCGCCGCGTCGTCGCGGCCGTGGGAGATCATGGCGAGGCCTTGGGCGAGCACGGCGAGCGCGCCCATGGCATCTTCCTCTACCGCGCCAGCCTGGAGGTCCCGCTCCTCCTGGCCGGTCCCGGAGTACCCGCCGGCCGCGTGGTTCAGGAACCCGTGACGACCCGCCGGCTCGCCGCAACCCTCCTGCGGCTGCTGGGAGCTGGGGATTGGGGGCGCGGGTTACCCGGATTTCCCAATGGCGGGCCAGAGCTCATCTACAGCGAGGCCCGGCTGCCGCTCACCGCCTATGGCTGGAGCCCTCTCCAGGCGATCAGCGACGGGCGATGGCGTCTGATCGTGGCCCCCCGTCCCGAGCTCTACGACTTCGTGGCCGATCCCGCCGAGAAACGCAACCTGCTGAGCGAACGGCGCGACGTGGCCGGGCGCCTGAAGCGGGCCCTGACAGGACGCGAGCGCACGTGGAAGGTGCGCGAGGCGCCCAGGACAGCCGCCGACGCCGAGATCAGCGCCGCCTTGCGCGGCCTCGGCTATCTCTCCGGGTCCAGTGGTGCCAGCGCGGGGGCGATCGATCCCAAGGACGGCATCGCCTGGATCGCGGAATTCGACCGGGCCAAGGAGCTGTCGGCGGCCGGGGACTTCAAGGCCGCCGTGGAGAAGCTGTCCGGGATCGTCGCGAAAAATCCCCGCAACGTCCCCTTCCTGGCCGAGCTCGCGCGGTCCCAGCTCAAGAGCGGCCAGGGCGAGGCGGCGCTCGCCACCTACCGGCGCGCCATCGAGGCGAACCCCGCCCTCGACTTCCTGCACCTGCAGCGAGGCGACGCCTGCCGCGAGTTGGGACGTGTCGAGGAGGCGCGCAAGGAGTATGAGCTGGCGTTGAAGCTCAACCCCCGCATGGCTCCTGCCTGGCTCGGCCTGGCGCGCTTGGCCAAGGCTCCGGATGAGGCTCGGAAGGTCTTGCGCGAGGCCGTCGAGTCCGGCACCGACAGCGCCATCCTCCTGACGGAGCTCGCCCGTCTCGAGACGGATCCAGTGGCCGCCGACCGCTCCCTCGACGAAGCGACCCGCCTCCTGCCGGGATTGTCCTCCGCCTGGCTGCTCTGGGGAGAACGGGCGGAAGCCCAGGGGAATCCCGACGCGGCGCGGCTGCGCTATCTCAAGGCCGTGGGCGCCGATCCTTCGGACGCGTCAGCGCTGCTCCACCTCGGCCGCCTGCTCTTCCAGCGGGGATCGGTGGACGAAGGCCGCCCGTATCTCGAACGGGCCGTGGCCCTGGATCCCCGGTCGCCCGCCGCGCAGGAAGCCCGGCGCCTGCTCGCCGGGAGGCGTTGAAGGCGCTCAGGGTCGGACGGGGTGCGCGGCAGAAATTCACCAGTCCGCACGAGCCGCCGACACGGGGGCGGCAGAAGCTGACCCGTGGGCGCGGGCCGCCGACCTGTCGGCGGCGGAAGCTCACCGGTGTGCACGGGCGGCTGCACCGTCAGCGGCGGCGGCGCGGCGGCACGTTCCTGGGGCTGCCTCCCCGGCGACTCGTTCAGCAGGGCCCGTCCCTGTGCTCAGGGCAGCTTCGCCCGGAGCTGACGGAAAGAGCTCCGCTCCGGCCAGCGGGCGATCCCAGAGTCCAGGGCCTGGGCGGCACCGGCAACGTCCCCCACCTCAAAGGCCAGAGCCGCGAGTCCTTCGAGCCGGGCAGCATCCGCCTCCGCCCAGAGACCGTTCGGGGGTTGCCCCTCCGCGCGCATCTTCAGATAGCGCAGCTCCAGATCCCCCGGCTCGATCTCAAGGCCCCGGCGCGCGGACTCGGCCGCCCTCGCGCGGCTGCCGCGTTGGAGGTCGATCGCGGCGAGGTAGCGGTAGCCCTCCAGGAAGTCCTGCTTGATGGCAACGGCGGATTGATATCTTGCCCGGGCCTCGGTGAGCCGGTTCGTGCGGTACTCGATCTCGCCCAGCAGAGCGAGAGGGACGTGGGAGCCTGGGAATTCCCGCACCGCGGCGCCCAATTCCGCCTCCGCCATGGCGAGGTCCCCCCGGTCGCGCGCCGAAATCGCCACGTCGAGCCGCCGCTTCAGCTCGACGTCGCGACGGGAGGCCGCGGAGTGCACGCCGAAAGCTGTCAGCAACAGGAGCCCGGCGAGGATCCGTGGGCTCCACCGGGAGTGCCGGCGCTCCCATTCCAGGACCGCCGCCGCCAGAACCGGGACGGCCGCCAGCCAGAGAGAGGGATTCCAGAATCCCCCGAGCGCTCCCACCAGGCCCGCTCCCCTTCCCCAGCGCGGCCACAGCGAGAGCAGGGCCACGACAGCCGCCGGCACGACCGCGACCGCCAGGACCGGCCGCCCCAGGAGCACGAACGGCACCAGGGCGGCGTCCAGGAGAAGGATTGCCAACCCCGCCACAGGCAGCCGGAACCCGTCATCGGAGAAGGCGTCATCCACGTCCTTGGAGCGGGCAACGAGCCACAGCAGGAGCCCCAGGAGCGCCCAGTGGCAGAGATGGAGACCAGGGATCGGGAAGGCCCCGCTCAACGGCTCGACCGCGAGATGGGAGGCAAAGTGGACGGGGAACAGGAGCAGCGACAGGAAGCGCGCCGGCCTATCCCGCAACGCGGGAGCCGAGAGCGCCAGGAACGGCAGCAGGAAATCGGTGCCGACGAAGAACCAGTCCACCAGGCCGATCCAGGGGACGGCGCCCAGGAGCCCTCCGGACAGGGGGACGGTCCAGTGCCACCAGCCGGCGGCGACCGCCGTGGTCTCCACCGCCCACGAGACCGTACCCAGGAACAGGCAGGCCCAGGCCACCTGGGAGAACAGGGCGCTGGAGAGCCGGCCACCGAGCCACCAGCCCAGGTAGAGGACGATCATCCAGCCCGCCACCTCTTGAAGCGACACGCCGAAGAAAGACAGGAGCGGCCGGTGGATCTGGTAGGGGAAGGACGCCTGGAGCCCGGTCTCCGTCACCCACCTCAGAGCGATGCCACGCACGATCCCATAGGCCGCGGCCGAAGCCCAGAAGGCCGCCGCACGGGCGCGAGGCAGGGCCTTCACCGAATGGAGAACAAGAAGGCCCAGGATGACCAATGACGGGAGGGCGAGGGCTGGAAGGCGCGGATCCATCAACGGTCTCCGACGGGAGGCTGGAAGTCCAGAGGTAGTCTCATCAATGCTCGGCCTCCCGCCTTCGCCAGGGATTGAAATCCCTGGCTACAGACTGTGACCCCTCCGGGGGCACAAAACGCGGCCCGCCAGGGACCACCGTAGATAGCCAGGGATTTCAATCCCTGGCGGGAGAGCGGCCTTCATGAAGCCGCATCTAGTAGAGTCGATCTCCCGAGGAGGAATGGTATGCGGAAACTCGTGCTCTACGGCCTGATTCTCCTGCTCTTCTCAGCAACCACCCAGTCCAGTGAGGAGATGCGCACTCGGGCCGAGTTGACGGACTTCCAAGCGACCTCCAGCTATGACGAAACGCTGAAGTTCCTCAAAAATCTCCAGCCCCACTTCCCCGAGATGTACCTGGGCTTCTACGGCACGTCGGGCCAGGGCCGGCAGATGCCCTACGTTGTGATCTCCAGGGAGAAGGCCTTCACCGGCACCCAGGCGCAGAAGCTGACCAAGCCCGTCGTGCTGATCCAGAACGGCATCCACGCCGGGGAGATCGACGGCAAGGACGCCTCTCTGATGATCCTGCGCGACATAGCCGCCGGCCGGCACCGGGAGATCCTGGACACGGTGACGCTGGTGATCCTGCCCATCTACAACGTCGACGGCCACGAGCGGGTCTCTCCTTATAACCGTCCCAACCAGGACGGGCCGCGACAGGGCATGGGCTTCCGCACCACGGCGAGCGGGCTGGACCTCAACCGCGACCACCTGAAGATCTCGTCCGCGGAGGCGCGCTCGCTCATCTCCCTGGTCAACACCTGGCGCCCCCACCTCCACGTGGACAACCACGTGACCGACGGCGTGGACCACGACTGGGTGCTGACCTGGTCCTGGGCCGAGGCCCCCCAGGCCCCGGCCCCGGTGGACGCCTGGCTGCGCGCCCACATGTCGGCCGTGCTCGCGGCCACGGCCAGGGCGGGCCACAAGAACGGGCCCTACGTGGACCTGCTCGACGGCAACGATCCGGCCAAGGGGTTCAGCTCCTGGGTGGGCCAGCCGCGCTACTCCTCGGGCTACTTCCCGCTGCGCAACCGGCCGTCCATCCTGGTCGAGACCCACTCCTACAAGCCGTACAAGGCACGGGTGCTGGCGACCCGCGACTTCCTGCTGGCCCTGCTCGACGAGGTCGCCCGCGACCCGGGGTCGCTCACCCGCGCCGTGGCCGAGGCCGAGGCCGCCACGGTCGCCAAGGGGAAGCCGGACGCTCCGCCGTCGGAGGCCGTGGTGAGCTATGAGCAGAGCGACGAGGCGGACTCCATCCGCTTCCCCGTCTACGCGAGCGAGAGCAGGAGCTCCACCGTCACCGGCCAGCCGCTCCTTCACTACCGGCGCGGCGAGGTGAGGGAGATCGAAGTGCCCTGGTACCACAAGCCCAAGGTCACCCTGGCCGTCCCGCGGCCCCGGGGCTACCTGGTGCTCCCCGGCTGGCCGCAGATCGAGGAGCGGCTGCGCGGTCATGGCCTCAGGGTCGAGAAGCTCACTCAGCCGGTCGAGTTCGAGGCCGAGACCCTGCGGGTCTCCCAGCCGAAGCCGGCCCCATCGAGCTACCAGGGGCTGACGCGGGTTTCAACAGAAGTCGCCCGGACTTTGGAGAAGCGGAAGATCCCGGCCGAGTCCCTCTGGATCCCCGCCGACCAGCCGGACTTCGAGGTGGCCGTCCAGCTCCTCGAGCCCGAGGCTCCCGACTCGCTCCTCTCCTGGGGACTGCTGTCGACCGTGTTCGAGCAGAAGGAGTACGCCGACCCGCGGGTGCTCGAAGGCCTCGCGGCCGAGATGCTCAAGGACCCCAGGACCGCCGCCGAATGGCAGGCCGCCTTGAAAGACGAGAAATTCGCGGCCGACGGCAACGCACGCTATCTCTGGTGGTACCGCCGCACCCCCTACTGGGACGACACGGTGGGCCTCCTCCCCTATGTCCGCGTGATGCGGGCGCCGAAGCTGGAAACGCGCCCCTGGCGGTAGAAATCCGCTCTGGCACGGGATGTGCTCCCCTCTCCCATCTCTACTGGGGCTTTGGATCCCTCCTCGGGGGTTTCCCATCCTCCAGCAGGATGGTCTTACAAAGCCATGAGCAAATCTCTGCATTCTCTGCACAGGCCCAAGAGGTACTGCCGCAATGTCAGATTCCGGAAGCCATGCCCATCGCGATTGGCTCCGTGTTGCGCTGGACAAAATCGGTGACGCCGTCGTTACCACGGATGCACAAGACCGTGTGACCTTCATGAATCCGGCCGCCGAGCGCCTGGCCGGCATCGGCCTGGATTCCGCGTGCGGACGCCCGCTCCACAACATCCTGGCCTTTCTCGACGAGTCCCGGATCGAGAAGGTCGTGGAGCCCTTGGTGGACGATACCGGGACCTCTAGGGGGAGCGTGCTCGTGCTGCGCAGCCTCACGGAGACGCGCGACCAGCACCTGGAGGAGGAGCTGCGCCGGCGGGCCGAGGAGCTCGTGGCTGCCGACCGCCGCAAGGACCAGTTCCTCGCCATGCTGGCCCACGAGTTGCGAAACCCGCTGGCCCCCATCCGCAACGCCGTCGAGCTGATGCGCCAGGTCGAGACGGTCGATCCCAGCTTCCAGCCCGCACGCGAGATGGTCGAGCGCCAGGTCAAGCACCTGGCCCGGCTGGTGGACGACCTGCTCGATATCTCCCGTATCACCCGCGGCAGCATCCGTTTACGCAAGGAGATCGTGGACCTGGGAACCGTCCTTCAGCGCGCCGTCGAAGGTATCGGGACCCTGATCGCCAGCCGTGGCCACGAGCTGACGGTGGAGCCGCCCCGCGAGCCCATCCGTCTGGAGGCGGACCCCACCCGCCTGGAGCAGGTGATCTCGAACCTTCTCGACAACGCCGCCAAGTACACCATGCCCGGCGGCCACATCTGGCTGACGGCGGCCCGGGAGGACGCCGACGCCGTGGTGCGCGTGCGCGATACGGGCATCGGCGTGCCCTACGACGTGCTCGACCGCGTCTTCGAGCCGTTCGTGCAGTCCGACGGCTCGCTCGCCCGCTCGGAAGGCGGCCTGGGCGTGGGGCTCACCCTGGTGCGCAGCCTGGTCGAGATGCACGGCGGCCGGGTGGAAGCGTCGAGCCCCGGTCTCGGCCAGGGCAGCGAATTCGTGATCCGCCTGCCGGCCCACCTTCCCGCTGAAGTCTCCCTGCCGGCGGCCGAACCGGCCGCCCCTTCTCCCGTCCGGCCGCTGCGGGTGCTGGTCGTGGAGGACAACGTCGACGCCGCCGAGAGCCTCGCCACCTTGCTCCGGCTCTGGAACCACGACGTCAACGTGGTGCATGACGGCCGCACCGCCCTGGAGGCCGCCCGCGCCCAGCAGCCCGAGGTGGTGCTGCTCGACATCGGGCTGCCCGGGCTCGACGGCTACCAGGTGGCCCGCCGTCTGCGCGAGGAGTTGGGGCTCGACCACACCCTGCTCGTGGCCATGACCGGCTACGGCCAGCCCGAGGACCGGCGCCGCTCCCGCGAGGCCGGCATCCACCACCACTTCGTCAAGCCCGTCGAGCCGCTCGTGCTGCGCAACCTGCTGGCCGGCGCCGCCGTGCCGGCGGGGTGGGAGATGGGCCGGCCGTCCTAAAAGGACCTCAAGGACACCAAGGACCTCAAGGACGTCTGAGGTCCTTGGTATCCCTGGTGTCCTTGGCGTCCTTTCAGCGTTTCTACGGCGCAGGCTCCTAGCCCCTGTAACGAAATTTCGTCTGCCCTCGCCAAAAAAGGGGTAGACTGATGTCTCCTTCGACAACGACCATGGCGCTGCCGACGGAGAGCAGCTTCCTCCGGTTGGCGATCGCGAAAGGCCTCCTCCGCTGGGAGGACCTCGACTCCGTCGCCGACCATCTGCCCGCCACCCACGGGAACGGGGGGGGCTCGCCCCTGGACGGACGGTGGGTGCGCGCCCTGGTCGAGGCCGGGTTCCTCACGCCGGAGACCGCCGCCAGGCTGGCCGCCGAGCTTCAGGAGGATCGCGAGAACCTCACCCCCGATCTGATGGGGGATTCCCGGCCCTTCCCACC
>CAXTNS010000332.1:0-7523 GCA_964245465.1 uncultured Thermoanaerobaculia bacterium | reverse complement strand
TCCCGCCCTCGGTCCCTGCCTGGTCACCACGGAGGACCTCCCCCGCCTGCTGGCCGAGGACCGGATCGACGACATCCTGCTCGTGGGGAGCAACGATTCCTGGCAGACGCGGCTGATCGACGCTCTGGCCGGCACGCGGCCGGACCACACGAGCGTCCTGCTCCTGCCCGGTCCGTTCGAGAGCCTGATCGGCCGGATGCGCTACCGCTGGGTGCACGACCTGCCGCTGATCGAGGTGGTGCGGGAGACGGAGTGGCGGATCAACCGGCCCCTGAAGCGGCTGGTGGACCTCGGCGCGGGGTCGCTGCTGCTGGCCGTTGCCCTGCCGGTGATGGCCGCCTGCGCGCTCGCCGTGCGCCTGACCTCCCCGGGCGGCGTGCTCTACCGGCAGACGCGCGTGGGCCGGGGCCAGAGGCCTTTCCTTCTTTACAAGCTCCGCACGATGCGCGCGGACGCCGAGGCGGAGTCGGGCGAGGTGCTGGCCCAGCCGGGGGACCCGCGGCTGACGCCGATCGGCGCCTTCCTCCGGCGCTTCCGGCTGGACGAGTTGCCCCAGCTCTGGAACGTGCTCCAGGGGACGATGAGCCTGGTGGGCCCCCGGCCGGAGCGCCCGGGCTTCGTCCAGCGGTACCTGAAGGAGGTGCCCGGTTATGCCGAGCGCTTCTCGCTGGCCCCGGGGCTGACGGGCCTCGCCCAGGTCAACGGCGACTACTATTCGAGCCCCCAGAACAAGCTGCGGTACGACCTCGCCTACATGGCGAACTGGACGCCGTGGCTGGACCTGTCGATCCTGCTGCGGACGGTAAAGATCGTGCTGACCTCGCGCGGCGTTTGAGCGGTGTTTCAGCAAATCGGCGTAAGTCCTTGACGGCGAAGCGGTTTGGGCCTATCCTGGACCCTGTCCCCCCAGTTTTACGTATCACCGAGGTGTCGTCATGAGCCACTCTGCCGCATCCCCTGCCCTGGCTTCTCTCCGCCGTCCCCTGGCCGCGCTGCTCGCGGTGGCCTTGGTGTCGGGTCCCATCCCCTTGCAGGCCGCGTCGACCGGCCAGACGGCGCTCCACACGCCGCAGGGGAGCGACGCGGGTACGGCAAACGGCGACTACATCTCCGACGCGGGCGGTCTCAACACGTTCTACCGCTACTTCATCGAGGTGCCTCCCGGGCTCTCGCGGCTCACCGTCGAGGTCTTCGATGCGGATATCGGCCGAGGCGGGGGCTCGGAGGACACGGCGGGCCGCGACCGCGACCGCGACGACGGCTATGACAGCCAGGTGGACTACACGCTGATCCGGCCGGACGGCACGACGGCCGCGACGCTCAACAACTGCGACGACAACAACTGCAACGACAACGTCTGGCAGGCGATCCTCAACAGCACGACGGCGCAGAACACCGCCGCGGGCCACTGGGAGCTGCGGGTGGACATGGACGGGGCCAACGACATCAACGCCATCGGCGTCCGGGCGCACGACGGCACGCCCGACGGGGGTGGCACGGAGCTGCCCGTCTACTTCGACTCGCACGTCCAGATCGGGGTGAACCCATCGATCGATGGCGCGAACACGCGGAGCTACACGCTTTACCCCTACATCACCTCCGGCTGCTCGGCGGCCAAGAACGACTTCGACTTCGACAGCAACAGCGGCAACAACACCAGCTCGATGAGCCTGACCCGGCGCGGCGGGGGGTTCACCCAGAGCTATCCGAACGCCTCGCTTTCGACCAGCAACACCTGGCGGCGGGATACGTTCAGCGGCTGGACGTTCGATCAGTTGGCCACGGGCTACGGGCTCTGGACCGCGGCCATAACGGTCAGCACCTACACCACCCCCGCGATCAACGGCAATTACGCCAATGTCTGGTTCAGCAACTTCCAGGCGGCGGCGAACCCGCCCACGGCCAATCCCACGACGAACGCGTTCCGCGTCTATCTGCCGACGGACGCGGGCACGGTGCCGGGGAAGCCCTACCTGGAGCAGCTCCTCACCCATCAGTCGGGCGTGAACCCGGTGGGCGTGGGCCAGACCTCGCGGTATCAGGTGACGGTCCGCCTGGTGAACCCCACGACGCGGCCCATCGTCTTCTCGGCCACGAACCTGGTGCGCACGACCATCCCGGGGAGCGGTGTGGTCTACGCGGGCAACGCGGCGGTGAGCCAGGGCACGATCACCGGTCAGCCGGCCGTGGGCGGCACGGGCAACATCACCTGGAACCCGGGCACGGTGGCGGCGGGAGCCACGGTGCTCCTCACCTACCGGGTGGACGTTTCGCCCACTTCGGCCGGTCAGAGGCTGCCGGTGACGTCCACGCCCGCTTCGGGCAACGGTGCGCGGGCCACGTACGTGGACGAGACGGGCAACACCACGCAGGCGCGGGCCACCTACACCCTCGGTCCGCTCTGCGAGCTGGCGGTGACGGCGGGCCTGCTCACGGAGGCGGTGGTCTCCGGCTTCCAGGCCTCGCGGGCGGACGGCGGCGGCGTGCTCCTGGAGTGGACGACGGCGTCGGAGGCGGGCACGGCGGGCTTCTACGTCCAGCGCTGGGACGGAGCGGCCCGCCGCTGGGCGTCGGTGAACGGCGATCTCCTGGCGAGCGTGCAGGCGGCCCAGGGCGGCCGGTACCGGTTCGTGGACGAGGGCGCCTCCCCGCTCGAGCCCCAGAAGTACCGGCTCGTGGAGGCCGAGGCCGGCGGCCGGCGCCGGGTGCACGGCCCGTTCGCCGTGGCGGTGGACTGGAGCCGGCCGGACCGCCGGGAGACGGCAGCCGTCTATGAGCGGCAGGCCCATCCCACGGTCCGGCAGCGAGTGATGCGCCCGGCCGCCAAGGCACTGGCGAGGCCAGGCCTTGCGAGGATGAACGGGGCTCACCTCTCGATCCGGGAGACGGGCCTCTACTCCGTGAGCGCCGCCGACTTAGCGGCATGGCTGGGCACGACCCAGGAAACGGCCGCCCAGATGATCGCCGAGGCCAGAATCGCCCTGTCCCGCGGTGGGCAGGCGGTGGCCTGGTATCCGGACTTGGCCGGCAAGACGGCTCAGGGCCTCTTCTTCTATGGCGAGGCGACGGACAGTATCTACAGCGCCGCCAACGTCTACCGTCTCCAGGGGGACGCCAAGGGCCTGCTCATGCAGACGGTGCCCGTGGGCACGGGCGCGGCGGCTGGCGGCACGTTCCCCGAGACGCTCCACGCCGAGGTCGATGGGTTCCCGGCGACGGTGATCTCGCCCGATCCGGAGTCGGACTACTGGTTCTGGGAGTATCTCCAGGGGGATGACCCCAACTTCGGCCAGCGGACGTTCACGCTGGAGGCTCCCGGGGTTTCTTCGAATGGTCCCATAGACACCGCTGTCCTCACCGTCACCCTTCACGGCGCGACGGCTACGGGAGTCACGGACGAGCACCAGGCCACGGTATGGGTCAACGGCACCGAGCTCGGCGAGACCCGCTGGACGGGGATCACGGCCCACCAGGCGTCGTTCCAGTTCTTCGCGGGTGTCCTGGCCGCGAGCGGCAACCAGGTGGTGGTGTCCGCCCGCACGGGGGACGGCGCGCCTTACAGCATCTTCTACGTGGACGGGTTCGACCTCTCCTACCCACGGAAGCTCCAGGCCGTGGGCGACACTCTGGCGTTCACCTTGGGAAATTACGCGCAGGTGGCCGTCTCCGGCTTCTCCAACGCGGGGGTGCGGCTGATCGACGTCCAGAACCCGCTCCAGCCGCGCTGGGTCACGGGCGCGGCGGTCGAGCCCGACGGCTCGGGCTTCCGCGTGAGGCTGGCGCCAACCTTTGCATCCCGCTATCTGGCGGCGGCCCCGGCGGCCTTCAAGGCTCCCGCGGCCGTGCGCCCCTGGACGGAGCCGGTCCTGCGCTCGGGCTTCAAACAGGCGGAGTACCTGGTGGTGGCCCCTCCCGGACTGCGGGACGCGGCGGAGCGTCTCGCCGACCTGCGGCGGTCCCAGGGCCTGAAGGCCCTGGTGGTGGACCTCGACCAGATCATGGACGAATTCAATGCCGGCATGCCGAGCCCGCACGCCCTGCGCACGTTCCTGTCCTGGGCGCGGCTCAACTGGAACCTGCCCCCCCGGTACGTGGTCCTGGCGGGCGAGGGCACGCTCGACTACCGGAACCTGCTGGGGTTCGGGGACAACCTGGTGCCGCCGCTCATGATCCAGGCCGCGGGCGGGCTCTTCCCCTCGGACAACCGGCTGGGTGACGTGAACGGCGACGGTGTGCCCGAGATGGCCGTGGGCCGCCTGCCCGTGCTCTCGGCGGCGGAGCTGGACGCCTACACGTCGAAGATCGCGGCCTACGAGAGCGAGCCCGCTCCGGCCTGGGCCGGCAACGCCGTGATGCTCGCGGACGCGCCCGACCAGGGCGCCGACTTCGCCGGGGACAGCGAGCGCATCGCCGGGCAGGTCCCCGCCGGCTACACGGTGGACCGCATCTACCTCTCGACCACGCCGCTCGCCGACGCCCGGGCGCGGCTGCTGGGAGACATCGCCAACGGCGCCTCGTTCATCAACTACATGGGCCACGGCGGTCTCGACCGGCTGTCGGCGGGAGGCCTGCTCGCGAGCGCCGACGTGCCGGGGCTCGCCAACGGCTCCCGGCTGCCGGTGCTCACGGCCATGACGTGCACGGTGAACCGCTTCGCGGTGCCGGGCTTCCCGTCCCTGGGCGAGGTGCTGGTCAAGAGCCCGTCCGGGGGCGCCGCCGCGGTCTGGGGTCCCTCGGGCCTGTCGAACCACGGCCAGGCGCGGCTGCTGGCCGAAATCTTCTATCACTCCAGGGATACCCGTTTGGGCGACCGCCTCCTGCGGACCGTCACGGAGTTCCGCTCGCTGGGCGGCGATCCCGCCCTGCCGCGGATCTACGACCTGCTGGGAGATCCGGCGCTCAGGGTGCCGGCGCCGCTGCTGCCGCCATTGACGGGATCGGCGGGCACCGGCGAGTAGGGGTCCTCCCCCTTGTGCTGGTGCCGGTGGGTGAAGCTGTAGAGGGCGGACTTCCGTGCCTCGGCCGGCCGCAGGCTGGCGTAGGTGAGGGCGAGCGAGAGCGCCCGGGTCTGGGGGGCCGGGTCCACGAACGAGCCGAAGCGCAGGAAGGCGGCGATCAGCCCGCGCAGCAGGGCGGCCCGGGGGGCGGACACTCCCAGGGCGCCGAGAGTCCCTGCCGGCACCTCGGCCCCCAGCGCCTCCCGCGCCGCCACCAGCGCGGCGTAGACGATCCCCTCGCAGTGCCCCTCCCGGGCCAGGGCACCGAGGCGCGGCCCGTCGAGGGCCTCCCCCCGCCGCAGGGTCTCGGCCACGTCGAACAGCGCCTTCAGGCGGAAGTAGTGCTTGCGGCAGCCGTTGACCGCCAGCGCGATCATCTGGTCCTCGGGCGACATGACCCAGGCGTCCACGCCGCGGAAGCGCACGGGCCGGGCCTCGCGCCAGATCCGCCTGAAGTCGACCGGCAGCATGCCGTTCAGGGTGACGTCGTGATGGCCGTCCAGGTCGCACTCGACGCCGTGGGTGTAGAGAGCCCGGCGGACCTTCCTCTCGTCGCCCTTGTCCTTGCGCCAGCCGGGCCAGGGCCGCAGGGAGAGGTCGATGTCCTGGGAGGTCACGACCCAGGGCTCCTGGTAGACGGAGAGCGAGAGGGCCATGCCCTTGAGGATCATGGCGTCGAGCTCGACCTCGCGCAGGCGGGCGATCCCCGCGGCGAGCCGGTCGGCGTCGCGCTCCTTCAAGGCGGCGTTCTCGAACAGGGCCGTCTCCAGGCGCTCCACGACCCTTTCCGGCAGACTCAGCTCGCAACGGCGGAGGTTGACGCCCACGATGGGCAGCACGCCGTGGCGCTCGGCCGTGGCAATGATCCGGTTCCAGCGCCGGTCCCAGCGGGGAGGCTCCTCGCGCGCCAGCCTTTCCACGGCCTCCTGATGGACGGGAAGGAATTCCTGCCGGGCGCAGAGGCAGAGGAGACGGTCTTCGGGGGTCACAGGGCCTCCAGCAACCGTACGGCTTCGTCCAGGTCCGTCCCCGTCTCCAGCCGCCAGCAGTCGCTGCGCTCGACCAGCTCGGCCAGGGCGTCGAAGTGGGCCTGGGAGGACTCCGGATCGGTCAGGAGGACGTTGGGGGCCAGCTCCAGCAGGGCCTCGTCCTTCGGCATGGGAGCGAGCCGGCTCTCCCGGACGCCGGCCACCTGGGGAAAGACGAGGAGCGCCGGCTCGCACTCCCAGACGACCTCGGTGTCGTAGGTCCTCTCGGCACGGAGCTGCCGCTTGCGCCAGCCGGCCGGCCGGGAGGGGACGAGCAGGGGGGCCAGCTCGGGGAAGAAGGCGACCGTCTGGTCCGTCAGGTCGAGCTCGTCGGGGAAGGCGAGGATCTTCAACCCTTTGGGCCGCCGGGCCAGGAACAGGGTGTCGTCGCCCAGGAAGCCGAAGCCGGCGCGGACCAGGGCGAGGGTCAGGGTGGACTTGCCGGAGCCGCGCGTGCCGGGCAGGAGGAGGGCGCGGCCGTCCCGGCAGACGCCCCCCGCGTGCAATCCGTATAACCCCTGGTGTTTCAAGAGCTCCACCAGGGGCAGGGTGAAGAGGGGATGGGAGAGGGACCAGAGGTCCTCTTCCTCCAATTGAATGGCTGAAGCCCGGGCCCGGCCCGGCTCGCAGAGCACCGAGAGGCGCGGTCCATAGCCGATGTAGAGGAGGCCGGCGCCGTCGTCGTAGACCACCTCGCCCATGGGTGGATCGTAGACGGGCCGCGCCGCCGCGGGCCGCTCGAACGCGTGGGCGTCCCCGGCGTGGATCTCGAAGAGGATGTCGGGGTGCGCGATGCCTGGGGAGCCCAGGGGCAGGCCGGCCAGGCGGGCATGGACGCCGGCCGCCGCTCTCTCCGCAATGTCCGCCGGGCTGGTTGCGATGACGCCGATGCGGACCCCATGAAGGTCGTAGACGCTCACGACGCTGTCCTCATGGAGGCGGGCTCAATCCGCCAGGTCTCGGTGAACAGCGGCCGGGGGTCCCGCGGCTCGGCCAGGGGCTCGCCCTGGTAGACGATCCAGCAGTGCGCGGCGAAGCGCCCATTCATCTCCCCCGCGCCGAAGCGCAGCGAGACCTCCGCCCCGGCCCGGCGCAGGAAGTGGTAGAGGGTGAGGCCTCGAACCATACAGCCGGAGCGGACGAAGGGCCGGCCGGCGGCGATCAGGACATCGACACGGCGGACCAGGACGTGGACTTCGGCCGCGGACGGAGGGAGAGGACCGCGGGTGCCCCGGGGCTGCCGGCAGGCCGGGAGGTCCGGGAGCTTGCGCAGCCGCTGGATCTGGGGCACGGCGGCCGGGAAGAGCAGAATGCGGGCCGCCTCAACCCTCCTGGACCAGGAGGTTCTCATCCAGCATCTCCTCCAGGAATGCCAGGACGTCCTCGTAGATGGTGGGAACCGGAGCGTCGTACTCCGTCCCGATGTGCTCGACGATGGTGTCGACTCCGTGGTCGCCGTCGCACAGCTCCCACACGCGGGCGCTCACCTCGTCGAGCG
>CAXTNS010000331.1:0-7565 GCA_964245465.1 uncultured Thermoanaerobaculia bacterium | reverse complement strand
GGGGGAGGCTCCCGGGCTGTTTACCGCTTTCCTGCTCGGTCCGGCACGATCCTGAACCTCTGCTTTCCCTCAATGCGGTACGTCTCGAAGTCGTCATGATCGGTGGTGAAGATCATGGACAAAGACTCCCGGCGAGCCAGATGGACCAGGGTAGCGTCCGCAAAGTCCATCGGTCGATCCTGATAACGGTCCATGAGTACCTCCAAGACGGGAAGGTCCTCGTCATCGATGGGTAGTACGCATACGACTCCGGAACGTAGAAAGCTCCAGGCTCTGCCGAACTCATAGGAGCCAGGCAGCAGATGGAAGACTTCTGTAAGGACAGCCGCAGATGTTGCTAGAGGAAGGCGCAACTCAGCAAAGACATCTGAACAAGCCCCATGCCAAATGTCCTTGCGGTTGAGAAGAGCGAGAATGGCGCTGGTGTCGATGAGACCTTGAGGTCTATTTACCATGGCGGCGCGCTATTCGTGCCCGGACCTCTGAGCGGGAGTTCTGGGCAAGGTAAGGATCGGCCTCGATGGAGCCGATGAACCTCATGGCCGAGCTATGCAGGCGTCGCTGAAGCTCCTCATCGTCATCGCCTTGTCTTTTCACTTGTGCAAGCCAATCCCGGGCGATCTGCTCAAGCAGCTCCGCCAAACTCTTGCTCTCGGCACGGGCTGCCTCTTCCAATGCCATCTTGAGATGGGGGGAAAGACGCCAACTATAAACCTCGGTTTTCATGTAGTGCATTGTAGTGCGCCTCAGCGTTCGTGTCGATCCGGAGGGCCAGTGCTGGCCTTGATATTGGGAACTCTCCGTGTCCTTGACACCGGAATTCCGTCATGAAATCCCTTTTGATGCAACTGTGAAGCCAGCGAGAAAATAGAAGCCCTGAGTTCCTGATTACAGGTGAAGCGGGTCAGGGATCGTCAGATCCGCGGTGAGCTGGCTTCCCTGAAGCAGTAGATCGACCGTCTCCAGCGCGAAGGATTCCGGGTCTCGGCTACGCTGATGGAGGCGGTCCTGCGAGAGGCTGGGGAGTTGGAGTAGGGAGCTCAGGCCGGGCCGTCCTCGAACGGGTCCTCGACCTTCGCGGCTTCCCGAGTCTTCGCGCGGATCGCCTTGAGCGCCTCCGAGGCGACGTAATAGCGCCCCCGCTTTTCTCCCTCAGGGACGAGCAAGCCGTGCTCGACGAGGCTCTTGAGGTCCTGCTCGCCAGGTTGTCGCTGATCTCGGCGATGGGCCGGTAGGTGGCGTTGCGGACCCGGAGGCCGAGGGCGGCGTCGGAGAGCGCCAGGAGAACACGGTCCGGAAGGCCTTTCTTCGCGACCTCCTTCTCTAGGGCGTCCCATAGACGCTGCAGGTCGCGGGTCCGGTGGAGCAGGGTGATGGGCGATACTATCTTGCCTGCGTCAGATAATTACTGACGCAGGTCAGTTGGTATCTGTATATCTGATGACCTACAGCAGCCGCATCTCCAGAGACCGCAGCACCGCGTGGGTCCGGTCCCGCGCCCCCAGCTTGCCGAGGATGTTCGAGACGTGGATCTTGACCGTCCCCTCGGCCGTGCCTAGTGCGTCGGCGATCTCCCGGTTCGTGTAGGCGGCGGCCATGAGGCGGAGGACTTCGGTTTCTCTTGGGGTGAGGGGCTCCACAATGGCGGGGGTAGGACCGGAGATGGAAGGACGGGCGTCCATCCCTTTCATCAGCGATTCGGTCAGGGCAGGCTGAAGGAATGTGCCACCCGTAGCGAGCGTCTCGATGGCGCCTACGAGCTGCGTCAGGGAGACGTCCTTGCGGAGGAAGCCCTTGGCCCCTTCGCGGATCGCCTCCAAGGTGAGCGCCCGGTCGTCGAACGTGGTGAGCACCAGGCAAGGCGGCGCTTGAGGATTCTCCTGGAGCGCTCGCAGGACTCCCAAACCGTCCAGCTTCGGCATGCGCACGTCGAGAAGGACTACGTCGGGACGGACCTCGCCAATGAGCCGCAGGGCCTCCTCGCCGTCTCCCGCCTCGGCGGTGATCTCAATGCGGGAGTCGAGCTCCAGGAGCTTGCGAATACCCTGGCGGACCAGGTTTTCGTCTTCGACGAGGAGGACGCGGAGCCTCACACCCCTCTCCGCACCGGCACCAGCGCCTCCACGGAGAAGCCCATCCCCGGCCGCGTCGCCACCTCCAGACTCCCGCCCGCGCTCTCCAGGCGTTCGCGCATCCCGGCCAAGCCCCTGCCGGCAGCCACAGCCTCGGCGATCTCCGCGCCTTGACCGTCGTCCCGCGCCTTGACCTCGATGGCGCCGTCCTCCTGAATCACGTCCAGCCAGAGGTTTTCCGCCTGGGCGTGCTTGGCCGCGTTGGTGACGATCTCCTGACAGCAACGCAGGAGCAGATGGGCCACCTCGGCCTCCTCCACCGCGAGGCCTTCCGGCAGGCGGAGATGGACGCGGGGCTGAGGGATCTCCTCCGTCAGTGCCTCCAAGGCACGCCGCAGATCGAGCCGCTCAGCCCGCCCCAGGGTGTCCACGATCTCGCCGATATCCGTCAGCACCTGGCGGCTCAGGGACTGGGCGATCTGAAGGGGCTCCCGGGCTCTCTCCTCCGTCTGGTGCGAGGCCACCTCCAGGTTCAGTGAGAGCGCCACCAGACGGTGCCCCACGGCGTCGTGAAGCTCGCGGGCGATGCGCAGACGCTCGGCCACCCGGCTGCTATGAGCGAGCAGCTCCCGGGCCGAGCGCAGCTCCGCGTTCCTCCGCTCCAGCTTCGCCAAACCCCCGACGGTGAAGAGCGCCAGGAGCTGGAAACCGAGATAGGGCGGGGTGAGGAGGATGGCAGACCGGGGTGTCCAGTGAATCCCAATCGCCACCGCGAGGAGGACGCTCTGGACGGCGATCCAGACGAGGCCCGTCCGCCGAGAGACGCGGGAGGCGAGCTGCATGGCGATCAGGACCAGGAGCGTGCCCTCGTACCCGTCGCACAGAAGGAGGACGAGGACGATCACGCAGCCGACCTGGACGGCCAAAAGGGCCAAACCGGCCCGGCCTTCCGCGGTCCTCCAGAAGATCGCGGCGAACAGGAGCCAGGCCGCGAGCCAGCCGAAAAAACGGCCCGGGCTCGTCGCCGAGAGCTGGAGCCAGATCGGCAGCCCCACGCCCAACCACGCCGCGAGGCCGCCCCAGCGCAACAGACGATGGTGCTCGCGGGCTGGAGAGGTCACGATTGCGATCATAGCGCCCGGTCCGGAGCCTCCGCATAGGCCGGAAGGCATAGTCCCCTGCTACCCCCCGCGCCAGATGCGGGGGAGCGGCCCCCTTCCTACGATGGAGGACGAAAGGAGATCCCAATGCCCTTCTCCCGCCGACAACTCATCCAAGGAGGAATGCTCATGGCCACTGCTGCTGCCGCTCACGTTGCCGGAAGCTCGCCCCTCGAATCCCAGTCCCAGCCACAGGCCGACGCCAGGACGACGGTCCCGGACCGCGGGCCGCGCCTCGACGCCGACCTCGTGCGCGAGTTCGTCATCGCCGGCCACGGCAACCTCGACAAGGTCAAGGAGATGCTGGCGCAGCAGCCCGCCCTCATCAACGCCACCTGGGACTGGGGCGGCGGCGACTGGGAGACCGCTCTGGGCGGCGCCTCCCACATGGGCAACCAGCCCATCGCCGAGTACCTCCTCTCCAACGGCGCCCGCATGGACGTCTTCTGCGCCACCATGATGGGCAAGACCGAGATCGTGAAGGCCTTCTTGGCGGACGATCCCAAGGTGGTCGACCTCAAGGGGCCGCATGGCATCTCCCTGCTCCGCCACGCGCGGGCGGGCAAGCAGGATGCGATCGTGGCGATGCTGGTGGAGCGAGGGGCGAAGGATTGAAACCTATTCAATCCATTTGGTCATCAGATACCGTTCGTGGTCCACGAATCCCGACCGGCGGTAGAGCGCCTGGGCGCCTTCCTTGTAGCGCTCGACCTCCAGATGGAGGGCGCGCACGCCCAGCTCCCGGCAGGCCTCGGCAGCCAGCTCCAACGCCCGCGTGCCGAGGCCCCGGCCGCGATGTCCCGGCGCCACGTAGAGCTCGTCCACGAACGCGTCGCGCCCACGGAACTCCAGACTGAAGCCGAAGGCGAGGAGGAGATAGCCGACCACCTCGCCGCCGTCGTCCATCACCCAGAGCCGTCCCAGGGCGGGATCGCCTAGAAGACGGGCGAGGTTGGCCCGCGATTCGTCCTCCCGGAAGGCGTAGCCGTCCTCTGCGAAGAAGGCCCGGTGGAGGACGAGAACGGCTTCGAGATCAGCGGCGGTTGCGGGTCGGAGATCGGTCATCTGGCATATCGTATCGCTCCATGAAGATCGTCTCTGTGAACGTGGGGTTTCCCCGTCCCGTGAGCTGGCGCGGCCGGCGGATCATGACCGGCATCTACAAGGACCCCGTCGAGGGGCGGGTCCGGGTGCGAAGGACGAACCTGGACGGCGACCGCCAGGCGGATCTCTCCGTCCACGGCGGACCGGAGAAGGCGGTCTACGTCTACCCCTCCGAGCACTATCCCTTCTGGCGCCGCGAGCTGGAGCTGGAGGATCTCCCCTGGGGCTCCTTTGGCGAGAACCTGACGACCGAGGGTTGGTGGGAAGACGAGGTCCACGTGGGCGACCGCTTCCGCATCCGTACCGCCGAATTCGTCGTCACCCAGCCCCGCATGCCCTGCTTCAAGCTGGCGGTGAAGTTCGACCGCGAAGACATCGTCGAGAGCTTTCTCGAAAGCGGCCGCCCCGGTTTCTACCTCGCCGTCACCCAGGAAGGAGAGTTGGGGACTGGCGATGCCATGGAGCGCATCCATGAGGATGAGAACGGCGTGACCGTGGTGGACGTCTTCCGGCTTTACGTGGACCGGCACGGCGAGAGCGATCCGGACTTGCTGCGGCGGGCCGTGGCGGTCGAGGCGCTGGCCGAGGGATGGCGGGAGCATTTCCGGAAGCGGCTGTAGCCTGATCCCTGATCAACTGTCTCGCACTGTGCTAGAGTCTTGTTGAAGATTTCAACAACGAGGATCCCGCTATGGCCACCGTCAACTTCAGCGTTCCCGACGAGATCAAGGAAGCCTTCCAGGAGGCCTTCGCGAACGAGAACAAGAGTGCCGTCATCACCCGGCTCATGCGGCAGGCCGTGGAAGAAAAACGGCGGACGCAACGCCGTAGCGCCGCGATTGAAGCTTTGCTCGACCTGCGCCGGAAGCAGAAGCCGGTCTCGGACGCGGAGATCGCACGGGCTCGCCAAGCGGGCCGCCCATGAATGTGGTCGTCGACGCAAGTGTCATCGTAAAGTGGATTTTCCGGGCACCGGAGGCGGAAGAGAATACTGAGCAGGCGCTTGATCTGCTGACCGAAATAGGAAACGGCAACGTCTCTCTGCTTCAGCCCTCGCACTGGTTGGTGGAGGTTGCTGCGGTCGTGACCCGGCTCAGGCCTGAGCTCGCAGAGTCAATGCTGGATCTCCTGGATGCAATGGAGTTTCCTGTCGTAGACGACCTGCCTGTCCTCCAGAGAGCCAGCAGGATGTCTCAAGATCTCGACCACCATTTGTTCGATACCCTTTATCACGCGGTAGCCTTGGAACATGACTGCACGCTCGTCACCGCGGATGGCAAATATTTCAGGAAAGCACGGCACCTGGGACGGATCGTCCCGCTTGAGGCCTGGCCGGAAGGTTAGCTCGAGCTATTCTCTCCTTGCCCAATAACAATCGGGGCGCCCCCGCGAGGTGGAGCTGCCCCAGAAGGACCAACCTTAAAGGGATACTGCCGCGAGAAGAGCGGCTGTCTCACGGCGATCTCACCTGTTGTCGGGGTTCCCCTTTATAGTAAAAGGTCATGGCTTTCCCCCTCACCCGCCGTTCCGTGGTGATCGCAATCAGCGCCCGCGACGCCGATCCCGAGGTGCGCCGCCAGGCGTGGGAGGCGCTCGTCGCGAGCTACTGGCGGCCGGTCTACAAGGTCCTCCGGGTGCGATGGGCTCTCCCCCGGGAGGACGCGGAGGACTGGACCCAGGACTTCTTCGCCTCGGCCCTCGCCAAAGGGACCTTCGAGCGATACGATCCCGCCAAAGCCCGGTTCCGGACGTACCTGCGCACCTGCCTCGACGGCTTCGCGGCCAACGAGCGCAAAGCCGCCCGCCGGTTGAAGCGGGGCGGCGGGCAGGCGCCCCTCTCCCTCGACTTCGAGGGCGCCGAGGAGGAGCTGCGCCGTCACGGAGCCGGCGAGGGATTGGACGTGGAGGAGTACTTCCATCGCGAATGGGTCCGCTCGCTCTTCGGCCTCGCCGTCGAAGACCTCCGCCAGTGGACGGAGAGGACCGGCAAGGCGGTGCATTTCCGCCTCTTCGAGCGTTACGACCTCGAAGGAGCGGATGCGCCCGAGCGCCCGTCCTATGCCGAGTTGGCCGCCGAGCACGGCCTGCCCGTGACCCAGGTGACGAACCACCTCGCGGCCGTCCGGCGCGAGCTCCGCCGGCTCGTCCTGGAGCGGCTGCGCGAGCTCACGGCCACCGAAGAGGAGTTCCGCGCCGAGGCCCGGCTCATCCTGGGAGTCGATCCGGGATGAACCTCTCCGACGCCACGCTCCGGCACCTCCAGGAGGTGGCCGACCTGCCGGACCTCTCCGGCACGCCCTACGAAATCGTCGAGACCCTCGGCCGCGGCGGCATGGGCACCGTCTACCGGGCGATCGATCACCGGCTCGACCGCGAGGTCGCCCTCAAGGTCGTCCAGCTTTCTCCTGGCGCAGACATCGCGGACATCGACGTCGAGCGCCTCCTGCGCGAGGCCCGCGTGCTCGCCCGTCTGGAGCACCCCGGCATCGTGCCCGTCCACGACGCGGGCCTGCTGCCCGACGGCCGCGCCTTCTATGCCATGAAGCGCGTCCGTGGCCAGCGGCTGGACGAGCACGTCCGGACCGTCTCTCTTCCCGAGCGCCTCCGCGCCTTCCAGCGCATCGGCGAAGCCGTGGCCTTCGCCCACGCCCACGGCGTCATCCATCGCGATCTCAAACCGGAGAACGTGATGGTAGGGCCGTTCGGAGAGGTCCTGGTGATGGATTGGGGCGTAGCGAAAGTAACCCATCTCCCTCCTCTCCCTGGAAGGGTGGGCGGAGGGCCGGGAGAGGAGGGGCGGAGAGGTGAGGGCACGGCCCACGGCACCATCCTGGGCACCCCCGGCTACATGGCCCCCGAGCAGGAGCGTGGCGAAGTGGAGCGGATCGACGAGCGCACGGACGTCTGGGCTCTGGGAGCCCTCCTTCAGTTCCTCCTTGGAGACGAAGAGCCGCCCCGGCCGCTCGAAGCCATCCGCCGCCGGGCCATGGCCGAGGAGCCCGAGCGGCGTTATCAGAAGGTCGAGGATCTGTCGGCGGATCTCTCCCTCTATCTCACGGGCCTGCCCGTGGGCGCCCACCCGGAGGGACTCTTCGAAAAGATGGGCCGCTTCGTCCGCCGCCACCGCGTGCCCATCCTTCTGATCCTCGCTTACCTGGTCATGCGGGTCATTCTTATTCTGGTGCTGGGCCGTTAAAGGAATCCCCGGGAACGTTGAACAGGACATTGT
>CAXTNS010000330.1:0-7589 GCA_964245465.1 uncultured Thermoanaerobaculia bacterium | reverse complement strand
TCCCCCGGCTGCCTCGTCCTGTTCTTCTCGCTCTTCCTGATCGCCGGCTGCGCCGTCCTGTACTTCATGATCCTGGGCCCGGCTCGGGATTATTTCTCTTCCCGCTCCTGGGAGGAGACCACGTGCACGGTGCTGTCCAGCCAGGTCGGCGAGCATTCGGACTCGGACGGCACCACCTACAGCGTCGACGTCGTCTACACCTACAGCTTCGGCGGGCGGGGATACCAGTCGAACCGCTTCGGGTTCCTGAAGGCATCGTCCAGCGGCTACGAGGGGAAAGCCAGGAACGTGGCCCGATATCCTCCCGGCGCCCGGGTCCCCTGCTGGGTCAACCCCCAGAACCCGGAGAAGGTGGTGCTGAGCCGGGATCTGTCCTGGGAATGGCTGCTCGTCCTCCTGCCCCTGACCTTCATCGCCGTGGGCGGGGGCGGCCTCGTCTGGGCGGCGCGGTCCGGCTGGCAGGCCAGGACCCGGGCGGCCACCTTGCCGCTCGCTTCGGCGTCGCCGTTCGGCGTGGAGCCGCTTCCCCCGGCCCCGAGCGGGTCGCTCGAGCTGCGGCCAGCGGTCTCGCCTCTGGGCAAGTTCGTGGGACTGGTCTTCGTCACCCTGTTCTGGAACGGCATCGTCTCCGTCTTCCTGTTCCAGATCGTGAAGGGCTGGCGCACGGGCGACCCGGACGGCTGCCTGACGGCCTTCCTCAGCCCCTTCGTCCTGGTCGGGCTCGCCCTGGTCTATGGCACGCTGCGGCAGTTCCTCGTGCTGTTCAACCCGCGCCCCCGCTTCACGCTGAGCCCGGGCGTCCTCACGACCGGGGGCTCGGCCTACCTGCAGTGGAGCTTCGCCGGCCGTTCGGGCCGGGTGCGCCGGCTCTCCGTGGTGCTGGAGGGCCGCGAGGAGGCGCGGTACCGGCGCGGGACGAACACCTACACCGACCGCAACACCTTCGCCTCCATGACGGTGATCGACGCGGCCGAGCCCTACACCATCGCCTCCGGCTCCACGAGCTTCTCCGTGCCCGCGGCCACCGTGCCGACCTTCAAGGCGGAGAACAACAAGATCCTCTGGCAGCTCAAGGTCTGCTGCGAGATCCCGGGCTGGCCCGACTCCGAGGACGAGTACGAGGTGCTGGTGCAGCCGGGAGGGGGATTCTGCTGATGGATTGGATGGCGATCGAGGTCCACGACGGCGCCAACGCCTTCCTGCCCGGCGAGGTCGTGGAGGGCACCGTCTCCTGGCAGCTCGACCAGCCGGCGCGGGCGGCCGAGCTGCGTCTCTTCTGGTACACCCAGGGCAAGGGGGATCAGGACGTGGGCGTGGTCTCGACCGTGTCCTTCGCCAACCCGGGGCTCCAGGACCGCCGGGCGTTCCGCGTCAGCCTTCCCGGCGGCCCCTTCAGCTTCTCCGGCAAGCTGATCTCCCTCGCCTGGGCTCTTGAGCTGGTGGTCGAGCCGGGCTCGCGGGCGAGCCGGACGGAGATCACGGTCTCGCCCACGCGGACGGAGATCCTGCTTTTGCCAGGAGCGCCAGGATAGGCCGTGCGCGCCCGGGACAACCCCTTCGCCTCCCAGCGGGTCCTCGCCATCCGCTACCGTCTCTCCGGCACCACCTGGGAGGAACTGCTCGCGCGCCTGGAATCCCTCCGTTTCCGCGCCGCCCTCGTGGGACCTCACGGCCACGGCAAGACCACCCTGCTGGAGGATCTCGGAGGGCGGCTCGCTGAGCGAGGATTCCGCGTGCGGACGGTGACCCTTCACGAGGGAGACCGCCGGCTCGACCCTGTCCAGAGAAAAATCCTTTTTCACGATCTGGCCCCCTCGGACGTCCTTCTCCTGGACGGTGCCGAACAGCTCGGGCGTCTCCCCTGGCTCGAAGTCCGGATCCGGACCCGGGCCGCGGGCGGGTTGGTGATCACCTCCCACCGCCCGGGTCTCCTCTCCACGCTTCACGAGTGCCGGACCACGCCGGAGCTGCTGGGGGAGATCGTGGGGGAGCTGAGCGCGGAGGGGATAGAGATCGAGGAGCTGTTCGACCGCCACAGTGGGAACGTGCGGGACGCCTTGCGGGAGCTTTACGACCTGTGGGCTACCGGAGCCGCTGCCAGAACAGGATCGCCGTCACCAGCAGCCCGATGATCACCACCGCCGCCCGCGCTTTCTCCTTGCCGATCCGCCGGGCGAAGCGGGCGCCGGCGTAGCCGCCCAGGATGGCGCCCACGACGGTGACGAGCGCCGCCGGCCAGACCACCGCGCCCTTGACGATGAAGTACGCGGTCGCCACGGCGTTGATGCAGGTGCCGAAGAAGTTCTTGAGCCCGTTCGCCGCGTGGATGTTCGACATCCCCAGAAAGCCCAGCAGCGCCAGCATCAGGATGCCGATCCCCGCGCCGAAGTAGCCGCCGTAGACCGCGACTCCGAGCTGGAGGAGGCTGGCCAGGGCCCAGCGCCCCGCACCCGGCCCCTCGCCGGACAGGACGGCCGGGGTCCTTCCCGGAGCCATCCAGCGGGAGACCAGGCCCTGGACCGTGAACAGGACCGTGGCGAAGAGGACGAGCAGGGGAGCCAGGAGCTCGAACGTCTCTTCCGGCGTGCGCAGCAGGAGGACCGAGCCGATGGCGCCGCCGACCAGGCTGGGCAGGAAGAGCGTCTTCAGCCACTGCCGGTGCTCGCGCACCTCCTGGCGATAGCCGAACAGGCTCGCCATGGCCCCCGGCAGCAGCGCGACGGTCGAGGTGGCGTTGGCAGCGATGGCGGGCAGGCCGAGGAAGATCAGGAGCGGGAAGGTGAGGATCGTGCCGCCGCCCGCCATGGCGTTCATGACGCCGGCCCCGAACGCGACGGCGACGAGGAGGAGACCCTGGAGGAGCGTCACGCCTCGCCGCCCGCCGCTCAATTCGACTGCACAGGCATGGGACCGATGTTCTCGACCGCGATGTTCAGGGCGTCCACCACCCGGATGTCGTACGGATATTTCCGGACCAGCCGGGCCAGATAGATCGCGGCCTGCGGATAGTCCTTGAGCTCGTAGTAGGTCCAGGCGAGGCCCGGAGTGCCGTAGTTGACCCCCGGGTAGAGCTGGGCCATTTCCTGCCAGACGGCGATGGCCTCGCCCGTGCGTCCCTCTTTCTTCAGGCACTGGGCCCGGCCGTTGAGCGAGAGCACGTGGTCGTGGTCCAGGCTCAGGGCGCGGTCGAAGTAGGACCGGGCCTCCGCGGGACGGTCGAGGGCGAGGAGAGACTGCCCCAGGCCGCTCAGGGCGTTGACGTCGCGGGGGATCAGGTTCACGGCCGCGCGGAAGGCCTGGGCCGCTTCCTCGTGGCGCTCCTGCCGGGCGAGGCGCCAGCCCAGGTCCGCCCACTCCGACAGGCCGGTGGGCTCGGGCTCGAGCAGCGACCGCAGGCCGGAATCGAGATGCCGGGACCGGGCGGCCTCGGCCATGCGGAACAGCAGCTCCTCTTCGGTGCCTTCCGCGATCAACGGCCGCAGGCGGACCTCGGCCTCGCGGAACCTCCCCTGGAGCAGATAGAGGCCGGCGAGCTTCCAATCCACTCCGCCCCGCAGCCAGAATTCCTCGGCCTTGCGCTCCTCGCCCCGGCGCAGGTACAGAGTCCCCAGCCCCAGCAGCGCCCGGGTGCTGCCCGGCTCCAGGGCCAGGGCCTTGCGGTACGCCTCCTCGCTCAGCACCGATTGATAGTTCTTCATCTGGCAGTCGCCCAGCAGGATCCAGGTCTCCGCGAGACCGGGAGCGGCCTCGGTCGCCCGGGTGGCGCTTTCGAGAGCGTCGTTGTAGCGCCCCTCGGCCAAGTGCTGCCGCGAGTCCTCCACCAACAAGCGGACCTTTTCCGCGTCCAGGGCCGTTTTGCCCGCCAAGCCCTTCACGGGGTACAGCAGGCTCGCCAGCCAGAGGACGGGGACCATGGCCGTGAGCGTCAGCAGGGCGGCGAGGCCCCACCTCAGCCTCTGGCGCCGCGTGCTCCGCTCCTCCGTCTGGAAGGAGGCGAGCAGGACGGGATCGGCGGCGATGAGGAAACGGTCGAGCTGCTCGGCTTCCCTTTTCGCCTGAGACCCGAAGCCTCGCAGGAGCTGGAAGCGCCGCTTTGCCGGTGTCGCATCGTTTTGATTCATGGTTTCACCGTCTTAAGCATAGAGGATTGTGCACCTTCTTGCCCACCCGGGAGCTTCTCCAGGGCGTCTTCCAGAAAGGTCCTGGTCTCCGGATCGTAGGGGTTCTGCAGGAACGAGCGGGTGAGGTAATGGCTCGCCCCGGCATCGTCGCCCTGCTCGAAGGAGAGCAGGCCCAGTCCCTTCAGGCTCTCGGGGGTCTCGGGGCTCTCCGGCCGCAGCTCCAGGACCCGCTTCCAGGACTTCGCGGCGGCCGCCGTCTGACCCTGAGCCTTGAGGCTCCAGCCCAGCCCGTTCAAGGCGCTGTAGTTGCTGGGCCACGTCTTCAGGACCCCCTCGAAGTCCGCCTGGGCCTCCCGGGGCTTGCCGGTCTTGAGCCGGCACCAACCCCGGCCGAGCAGGGCCGAGCCGTCGCGGGGATTCCCGGCCAGGGCGCGGCCGAAAACGGTGGAGCCCTCGTTGTAGCGATGGGCGAAGTAGAGGCGCCAGCCCTGGGCCGCCTCGGGGATTCGGCTGCCCACGAAACCCGGCTCGAGCTGCAGCCGCAGCTCCGGCGTGAGGCGCCCGGTGCGCACCGCCTCGGCCATGAGGCGGACGAACCATTGGCCGGGGGTCTTCCGCTCCAGCTCCTGGACGAGCGGAGCCGCCTCGGCGAACCGGCCCTGAAGCAGGCGCAGACGGGCCACGCCACGGATGGCGTCGCCCTTGAGCCAGTATTCTTCGGCCTTCCTGGAGTCCCCAGTGTAGAAGTAGACGTCTCCCATGCCGTGATACCCCCGCTGGTAGCCGGAATCGATCTCCGTACAGCGGCGGAAGGCGCGCTCGGCCTCATCCATCTGGCCGCCGTAGAAGTGGGCGACAGCGAGGGCGTCCCAGGCTTCCACCATGTCGGGGCTCAGCTCGGTCGCCTGGCGCAGGTAGGCCCACGCCTTCTGGATCTCCTTGGCCTTGGCCAGAGCCATCCCGTTGGTGGTGAGGATGCGGGCCACCTCCTCGGAGGACTGGACACCGCGCTTGCTCTTCCGGTCCCCTTCCTGAACCCTGCCGCGGAGCCACCAGACCGCGCCGCCGCCTACGAGCAGGCCGAAGACGAGGGCCGCCGCCACGGCGAAAAACCAGAATCGCCGGCGATGCTCCTCCTGCCGGAGCGAATGGATGAGCCCAGGGTCGGCGAGGAACCGGTCCAATGGCTCCTTCTCGGCCTTCCGCCTTTCGCCGCCGGAAAAGATTCCTGGATGCCTGAATGTAGCCACAGATCTCGTCTTCGACTGAGCCGCCCTGAAATAGAGAGGTCGCTCATTCAGTCTACGCAAAAGTGAGACCAGAGGTTTACAGGGATTTTACATGCGGGAGGAAGGAAGGAAATATCGCAGGGGCGGCCCCGTGTGGGGGAAATTGCCATGCCGCACAAAGCTCAAAGCTCCGCCCAGGGCGGCCAAACGGGCCGCCCCTGTGGACCGCTCGATCGACCAGCCCTAGATGGCCTTGATCAGCCGCGCCGCGGCCTCGGTCTTCTCCCGCCCACTGAAGACCTCGTCGCTCTCGGTGCTCTCCGTGATCACCTGGCGGAGAGCCTCGATGATCTTGTCGAGCCGGGAGCGGACGGTGGGGTAGGAGACCCCTGCCTGCTCGGCGATCGCCTTCAGATTGCCGCTGGCAAGGACGAACATCTCGATGAAGCGTTGGTGCTCTACAGGGAGACGAGCCAGGCGCGGGGCCGGGAAATCGGCCTCGACGGACATCTCGCACGCGGGGCAAGACATCCGGGTTACCTGCATGGCCCGTTGGCAGTAGGGACAGTGGTTGGTGACGGGTTCAGATGACATAATATTTTATATTTGTTGGCCTGGACGGAAGACTACAACCGTCCTCCCGCGGAGTCAATCTTGTCCTCACGGGAGGCCGGAGATTCATCCCGGAAAGCAGAGATCAGGCCCTCTCACCTCCATCATATGAAAACCGGGCCGTTACACTCCCCGGTTCCTCTGGAAAGAACTTTCCGGAAAGAACTTACCTCACGACGCTTGCGGCCGGGCGGAGGCGTAGACTCACATCGTTGAGGAGGAAGGGAGAATGAGGACCCGCGCTTTCGGACCCACCGGCAAAGAGGTTCCCGTCATCGGCCAGGGAACCTGGAACACGGAAAGAGACAGCCGCCGCGCCGTCATCGAGGCCTTGCGCCGGGGCCTCGACGCAGGCATGACCCACGTCGACACGGCCGAGATGTACGGCGACGGCGAGGTGGAGGAGATGGTGGGGGAGGCCCTGGAAGCCCGGCGTAGCGAGGTCTTCCTGGTCAGCAAGGTGCTGCCCCAGAATGCCTCGCGCCAGGGCACCCTCCAGGCCTGCGAGCGCTCGCTCCGGCGGCTCCGCACGGACCACCTGGACGGCTACCTTCTGCACTGGCCGGGCTCGCACCCCTTGGCGGACACGATCGCCGCCTTCGAAGAGCTGCGCGAAGGGGGCAAGATCCGCTCCTGGGGTCTGAGCAACTTCGATGAAGACGAACTCGCCGAGGCCGTCCGCATCGCCGGGCCAGGGAAGGTCGCCTGCAACCAGGTCCTCTACCACCTCAAAGAAAGAGCCATCGAGCACGCCGTGATCCCGTTCTGTGACGAGCACGGCATCGCCGTCGTGGCCTACAGCCCCTTCGGCTCCGGCGACTTCCCCTCACCTCGCAGCGAAGGAGGCCGCGTGCTCGCCGGGATCGCGGAAACCCACGGCGCCACCCCCCACCAGATCGCCTTGGCCTTCCTCCTGCGCTTCCCCAACCTCTTCGCCATCCCCAAAGCCGCCCGCGCCGAGCACGCCGCGGAGAACGCCAAGGCGACCGACATCGACCTGACCGAGGACGAGCTGCGGCGGATCGACCGCGCCTTTCCGAGAGGTTTAAGGCGAAAGGGAGTACCAATGCTGTAAGGAGAATCCCCTGGGACCGCCGGCATCCCTGCCGGCCCACTCACTCCGCTTTACTCTTCTTCCCCTCCTCGGGCGGGTCACGGAAAAAGCGCTCGACCCTGTTGAGCCATGAGGCACTCGTCGGAGTGAAGTGAATCGTAAACCGTGGGTTCTGGGCCGTCCAGGCCTGGACTTCCGGATGCTTGTGGGTGGCGTAGTTGTCCGCGATCAGGTGAATGAGCTTGTCCTCGGGAGTCTTTCAATCAATGAGGTGCCGATCACCGTCCCGTCCAGCGTGTTCAAGGCTGCAAATAAGGTTGTCGTTCCATGGCGCTTGTAGTCATGAGTCATCGTGCCACAACGCCCTTTTTTCAGCGGAAGTCCAGGCTGCGCCCGGTCCAGAGCCTGGATCTGACCCTTCTCTGCTCTGCAGGTCCTCTCGGGCCGGAGAGCAATTCTATAACCACCAGGGACGCTGCTGAAGCAATCCCGATCCGCGCCGGCTCAGCGCTCAGGAAGTCTGGAACTACGCGAAGCTCCGCTGAGCATGAGGGCCTGATCTCTCGGCGACCG
>CAXTNS010000329.1:0-7609 GCA_964245465.1 uncultured Thermoanaerobaculia bacterium | reverse complement strand
CCCCCCCCCCCCCCCCCCCCCCCCCCCCCCCCCCCCCCCCCCCCCCCCCCCCAAAGTTTTGGTGTCCCGTTTTTTTTTGCACCCGCGTGCGTATGTGATGATCAAGCACGTTGATGAGATCAAAGTATATGAAAGTGTTTGTGTAATTGGTTGTGTTAAAATATTTACGAAAGTGCTCTCTCTTTCGTGGTTTGAACGTGAGAAGGAAGGTAACTTGCTTCGCTCTCTTGATGGTCGCAACCTCAACAATTCATGGTCAGAATATCGGATGGATGCATATCCTCAGATTGACAGATTTAGTAACATAGCACCCAATAATCAAGTGCACCTTTCGGTTTTGCATACAATGATATGCATTATAAATTAAAAATTAATTTACATGGAAACTCGTGCAGAGTGTTAATTTGTCAGTGAGCAAATGTCAATGGTAGACAGATTCCATGCAGGCATGGAACGTCAAAAAAGCAACTTCATCCAGCGTAATCTTTCATCCCAAAAGCAAATGCTGGCCGAAAATGACCGCGATAGATATGGTGACTCGAGCAAGTAGAGCATTGCAAAAACATTGAACTAGAGAGTGATTCTTATTGTTTTGGCAACGCTGGGCACGCCGGCCGAGTTCAAAGCGAAAACAAGCCAGTATCCTGGCAAACTGATACCTGGATCGCTCGGGACCCTCAATGTATATGTCAATCCAGATGCAGTTGGTGTAATTGGGATCCGCCGTTGATCGGTGTTCACGGTGTGTGTAGTAGTGCTGTAACGAACCAGAGCAAATCTGATTACAGGTGTATTGGTCGTCGCAGTAAAAGTGGCTCCAACTTTCACGGTTGGTGCAGATAGTGAATTAATGACAGGCCGTACCGCCCGCGATCCGCTACTAGTGAACAGATACGGTGGACTGTAGACTTGTGCATCGAAGTGATTTGTCGAACAGGCCCCACAAAGTCCACCACCACCCACGAAGACAGTGCCATCGGCCATCAAAATACCGACGCTATGGTAAGTGCGTGGAATTGCCAGCGGCGCAGCCGATGTAAAAGTCAAAGTTTCAGGGTTCCACAACTCCGGGATCAGCTGAGCGGTGTTATCGGTGAATGGCTTGGCGAAAGACTCGCCACCCGCGACTAGTACTTTGCCGTCAGGAAGTACCACGGCGTTGGCAAACGCGCGAGCGAAGGCCATCGACTTCACCTTGACGACCGTAGGTAAAGTGCCTGGATTGCCGATGGTGATGACATGCGCATTGGTCGTTGCGTCTGAATTCTGATAGTCTGGGGCTCCCCCAACAGCCAGTATCTTTCCATTGACAGCGTCATACATGACCGCATTACCATTCATTGCATCGTTGTCAGTGGCTCGAAGTCCAGCCGTGTTACGACTCCCCGAACCAGTTGTCCCATACCAATTCATCGCTCGGCTCGGGCCCGCTTGGAAGACAGAACCCCCTTTCCACGCAAAAAGCCAGCCGTGATTGTCCGAACGGTACTCGCCTTGTGCGTCATTCGTCAGCATTGGGGCAACGGGGCATCCCGGGAGTGATGTCCAAGTATTGGTGTTGGTGTTGTAAACCTCGCCATTTTTATTGCCTACTCCACCACTCCAAGAACCTCCAATGGTGAATATGCGACCATCCGAAAGAGTTGTTTGCGCTTGATACCCGCGGGAGGTTTTCATGTTGGCAGCTACGTCGAAAGCGTCCGCGGATGGCCGGTAGATGCTTGTTTTGGGGGCATTGCTGCCACCGGTGATGATAAACCTGCCGACAAAATCGGCTGAAAGACCCTCACAAAACATGTCGTGTCCTGTGTTTGTCACAGTCCTCTGTGAGACTATGCCACTGGTTGGATCGTACGTGGCAGTCTGGGTCAAGCCTCCCTTTCCAAATGTGTTCGGAGCATACGACGACCAGAGAAGCAGTTTCCCAGTATCATGCTGGAGACCGGCGGAGACGGGAACCAAGGGGATATCAATAGTAGGACTCCATTGCCCCACACCTGAGGGAGGCGGTGTTGGGTTTGTTGAGCTGAAAATATTGATCTCTGCAGCGGACGTCCAGGGACCTCGACCGCCGGCCTCGGTAAGAGCCGTTAATTTGACGTAACGCGCTGGCGCGGTCGAAAATATGGTCGTCTTCAGCACGCTATCGTCGAGATAGGTACCGATGGCGACAGGAGGACCAAAATTTTGTCCATCAGTGCTAAGCTGGATAGTGTGCCGACCAATGTTGCCGTTCCTGCTTCCATCCTGGCGGGGCAGATAGGTCAGGCTGTTCACTTGAAAGGTTTGCTTCATATCAATCGTGATGCTGTGAGGAAGAGGTCTCAAATTGGGCTGGTATTCCGAGTGCCAGAAAGTGTTTGTAGCCCCATCGAGGACGTTGGTAGCCGCATTACCGACCTGAGAGCTGTCCGCAGTAACGGTCCAGCCGGCTCGATTGATCTGAGCAGCCGCAACGGGTGCTGCAGCCTGAGCTGCTGGGGCTTCGTCTGCAGCGGTCGCCTGAGCCAGCGGCCGGGCGGCTTGGTTTATTCCATCGGTGGAAGGTTTTTGTTCCAACGTGCCGCCACCGGTTGCTGGTATTTCGCTGAGAGGAACGCCATCAAGGGTTTCCGTGCCCTCTGTCGCCAAACCGCCATTTGCAGGATCGGGGACTACGGAGAGAGATGGTGAAGAAATGGCCAAGATTGCCAGGACTTGTAACAGTTTGACTCGTAACATGATGGCTGGCAGGAAAGGAAAAGAAGCCGGAAAGAATGGATGGCCAACATCTCGTCAACGCGGGGGGTTTGGCCCACCTTTATTGAAAGATTGTAACCGGTAGGGTTCTGGCAAAGAGGGACCCTACTGGACCGGACAGGGCGCCAGGGGTAGCTGCAATGGCCAAGGCATGAGGCACAGGATCGCCTGACAATTTTCACTTTCGAGATGACAAGATCACCAACAGACCAGCAGACCACCGACAGACACTATTGAAACCGTAAGGGTGGCAAGAGAACCTCGTATTCGTCCGCTTCAGGGCTGACAGGAGGCACAGGACGAGGCGCAGGTCTCAACAGCCAATGCGCATATCGAAGCCAATTTCCACGTGCCAGATCTCCCCTCGCAGGCTACTGTAAGTATCTCCTTGAGGGCTATCTGTACCTCGGTCGGTGCAGGTAGCTTCGGAGGAGAGGGATCCCGGACAAGATGCAGGGAGCCTGCGAAGGCAAAGGAGAAGGAGAAGGAGAAGGAGAAGGAGAACGAAGCCAAGGGATCTTTCTCCACGAGAACTCCCTCCTCAGTTCTCACCTTCATATTCGATCTTTCTCCGGAGAACGGAGCAGCTTCTGCTGCACGCCGGGGACACAGACGTGGAGCAAGTCCGGGGTTTGGAGCAGTCCTGCCGAGCGAACTGCGGCAAATGCAAAAGAATCCACCAACGAGGTGGGTGGGAGGCTAGTGCGGGGAAGCTGCCAGCTCCCGCTCTAGCCCCGGCGGGAAAAGAAACGGCGTCTTTCTTTGGATTCAAGATTGCGTGGTGCCTCACCGAAAGGAGCAGGGACTAGGGTTACAGTAATTAGCACAGGAGAGAGTGGAGAGAGACGGAGGGGGTGGACGGGCTCAGAGATTTGTTGGATTCCCCGCCTCCGCCGCCCAGGGCTCACGCCCTGGGCTAGGAGTCTCCCCGCCCTCCGGGCTCAAGGCAGGAGAGCTTCAATCCGGATTAGAATCTCCTGCACCCATGTCCGAGAGCTTCGACGTCTTCCTGAGCCACAACAGCAAGGACAAGCCCGCGGTGCGCGAGTTTGGGCTGACGTTGCGTGCCCGCCCGGGGGTTAAAGGTATGGCTGGACGAATGGGAACTCGTTCCAGGCCGGCCCTGGCTGGATGCGCTGGAGAGAGTCATCGAGACGATCGGGTGCGCCGTGGTGCTCGTCGGCAGGGATGGCCTGGGTCAGCCGCGGCCTGCCCATCATTCCGGTGCTCCTTCCTGGAGCACCTGACAAGCCCGTCCTCCCTATCATGCTCAGGCAGTTCACGTGGGTGGACCTGCGGTCCGGTTTGACCGACGAGGGAGTCGACTGCCTTCTGTGGGGCATTACCGGCAGGAAGCCCGAGGTGCGTCCGGCGATGGTTGATCCTCAGCCTGCTGTCATCACCAGAGCAAAGGAACCAGACGCATCCGGCCAGCCCTTCACCGAGCCCCTCACCGGCATCCGCTTCCTCTGGATCCCCCGGCGGGCGTCGCCGCCGTGCCCCAAGTACCTTGAACCTTGATCCTGTCTTCCTTGCCCAGGGAACCCGGAGCGCTCTCCCACCGTCTATGGAAGTAGCGGAGCCCCGTCTGCGTTACCATGAACGAAGGTGGCCTTCGCCACCCTACCGGCTCTCAAGGAGGGGCAGGGAGATGGTGGACACCGTTCTGAGCGTTCTCATCGGCCTGGGTCTCGCCGCCGCCTGCGGCTTCCGGGTCTTCGTTCCCTTGCTCATCATGAGCCTGGCCTCGCGTGCCGGCGTGGGACATCTCGCGCTGGGCGCCAACTTTGCCTGGATCGGCTCGACGCCCGCGCTGATCACCTTCTCGGTGGCGACGCTGCTGGAGATCGCCGGCTATTACATCCCCTGGGTGGACAACCTGCTCGACACGGTGGCGACGCCCACCGCCGTCGTCGCGGGCATCCTGGTGACGGCCTCGGCCATGGGCGATACGAGCCCGTTCCTCAAGTGGACGCTCGCGGTGCTGGCCGGCGGCGGCACGACTGCCGTGTTCCAGGGGATCACGTCGGTCGCCCGGCATGTCTCCTCGTTCACCACGGGCGGGCTCGGCAACCCGGTTCTGGCCACGGCGGAAGCGGGCGGCTCGGCCCTCCTGTCGGTGCTCGCCATCACGCTGCCGTTGGTGGCGTTCCTGCTCGTCCTGGGGCTGCTGTACTTCGGTGTGAAGAAGCTGCTCTTCCGGAGGCCCTCCGCGCCCCGGATCGCCTGAGGCGCGCCATGAGACGAGGAATCGCTCTCTGCTGGATGGCTCTCCTGGCCCTGGGCTGCGCGTCTTCGGGGGGGCCGCTCGGCACAGGGGAGCTCAAAAAGGCTCTGCAGGCGCAAGGGATCGATCCGGCCTCCGTGGTCATCCCCTTCGAGATCACGGACGAGATGGGGGCCTGGGCACGCGCCCAGGTCCCCGACTCGATTCCCCAGGAGGAGCGGCTGGAGAAGCTTCTGGCCGCGATGATCGATCCGGCGCGGCTGGAGCTCCGCTACGAGGGGGGCCGCACGGTGACCGCCAAAGAGGCTTTCGAGAGCCACCGGGCGAACTGCCTGGCCTTCACCAGCCTGTTCGTGGGCCTGGCGCGGGAGCTCGGCATCCCTGCCTATTATCTCGACGTGGAGGACGTGGAGCGATTCGAGAAGGATGGCGACCTGATGGTGGTCTCGGGCCACGTCAGCGCCGGCTTCAGCGTCGGGGGCGGCAAGGTGAAGGTCCTCGACTTCTCGCCCGCCGGGATGCCGGCATATCGTCGTGTCTTCCGCGTCTCGGACCAGCGGGCCGTGGCGCTCTATTACTCCAATCGTGGTGCCGAGGCCCTGCGGGCCGGGAGCGCGGCGGAGGCTCTCACGTGGTTGCGCAAGGCGGTCGAGATCGATCCCAACCTCGGCGGCAGTTGGGTGAACCTGGGGGTCGCGTTGCGGCGGGCAGGGGATACCCCGGGCGCCGAGGGGGCCTACCGGCGGGCTCTGGAGGCTGATCCCCAGACGGCTTCGGCGTACTCCAATCTGGCCTCTCTGCTGCGTTCCCGCGGAGAGGAGGCCGAGGCCGAGCGGCTCCTCGCCATCGCGTCGAACGTCGATCGCCGCAATCCTTTCAGCTATGTCGCCCTGGGAGACCTCTCGCTGGCGCAGGGGCGGCTGGAGGAGGCCCGGCGCTTCTATCGGCGGGCGTTTCGTCTCAACCAGGAGGACGCCGAGATCTGCGCCGCTCTGGGCATGGTGGCCCTCGCCTCGGGCAACCCGGGTGAGGCCCGCAAGTGGCTGCGCCGGGCGGAGTCCATGGACCGGGAGAACGGCCGGGTGCGCCAGCTCGGCGACCGGCTGGCAGGACCGATGGGCACCCCGGCAACGACTCGCTCGGAGGGGCGTTGAAGTCCCTCACGCGGCATCTCACCATGAACGTGCCGGCGCGGATGGACTTCGTGAACATCACGCCGGAGGTCGAGCGGGCCGTGGCCGAGAGCGGAGTCAAGGAAGGGCTCTGCCTGGTCAACGCCATGCACATCACGGCGAGCGTCTTCATCAACGACGACGAGCCCGGTCTGCACGAGGACTACAAGCGCTGGCTGGAAGAGCTCGCCCCCTTCGACGCCAGTCCCCAGCGCTATCACCACAACCGCACCGGCGAGGACAACGCCGACGCCCACCACAAGCGCCAGGTCATGGGCCGCGAGGTCGTGGTGGCCATCACGGGCGGCCGTCTCGACTTCGGCCCCTGGGAACAGATCTTCTACGGCGAGTTCGACGGCCAACGCCCCAAGCGCGTGCTGATCAAGATCCTCGGTGACTGATTTCCTGTGAACAAGGCTCCCTGGCGCATCTGGATCGATACCGGGGGGACCTTCACCGACTGTCTGGCGGTGGATCCGGAAGGCCGTCTCCGTCGAGCCAAGGTGCTTTCCACGAGCGCCGTCCGAGGGCGGATCGCGGAGCCTGTCGAGGCAGATGCCGTTCGTCTCGCCACGGGCTGGCGGGTGCCTCGCGACTTCTTCCGCGGCTTCAGTTTCATCCTCTTGGAGACGGGGGAGAGCGCGACGGTGACCGGCTTTGATCCGGATGGTCCTGTCCTGCGCCTCGACCACTCCGTTTCCAGGACCCTGGGCGCCACCTTTGAGCTGCGCTCGCCCGAGGAGGCGCCCGTCCTCGCCGCCCGGCTGGTGACGGGTACGCCTCTGCAGGCCGAGCTGCCGGAGATCGCCATGCGTCTCGCGACGACCCGGGGGACCAATGCTCTGTTGGAGAGGAAGGGAGCGACGACCGCCCTCTTCATCACCCGCGGGTTCGCCGACCTGCCGCGCATCGGTACCCAACAGCGGCCGGACCTCTTCGCCCTCGACATCGTCAAGCCCGAGCCCCTCTACCGTGAGGTCATCGAAGTTCCCGAGCGGCTGGCGGCGGACGGCTCCGTCCTGATCCCCCTGGACTTCGATGCCATGAGAGAAAACGCCCGGCGCCTGCGGACAGCGGATTTTGAGTCCGCTGCCGTGGCGCTGATGCACAGCTATCGGAATCCCCGTCACGAGGAGGATCTGGGTGCCCTGCTGCGCGAGGCCGGCTTCCGCTATGTCTCCCTCTCCTCGGACCTGGCGCCGCTCATCAAGCTTCTTCCCCGGGCGCAGACGGCCGTGGTGGACGCGTATCTCTCGCCGATCCTCGACCGTTATCTTCGAGGAGTCTCTGGGGCGCTCGGGCGGGGTTCGCTCCACGTGATGACCAGCGCCGGCGGGCTCGTGCGGGCCGGCTCCTTCCACGCGAAAGACGGCCGCCTCTCCGGTCCCGCCGGGGGGGTGGTGGGCGCTGCGCTCTCCGGCCGGCGGTCCGGCTTCACGAAGGTGATCGCCTTCGACATGGGGGGCACCAG